>JAYUTU010000091.1:0-2910 GCA_043754975.1 Bdellovibrionales bacterium
CACGAGCGCCACTGTTTTCCGTAAACGGGACCAAGCTCGCCATTCTCATCGGCCCACTCGTCCCAGATGGAAACTTTATTATCTTTTAAATATTTAACGTTTGTCTCGCCTTTTAAAAACCACAAAAGCTCGTGAAATATAGAGCGGGTGTGCAGCTTTTTTGTTGTTAGCAGCGGAAATCCATCCTGCAGATTGAACCTCATTTGATAACCAAAGACGCTCGTGGTTCCCGTGCCAGTGCGATCTGCTTTTTTATTTCCATGTTCTAAAACATGATGAAGTAAGTCGTGGAACTGCTTCATGGTACACTCCTGTTAAAATTAAAAAAGCCAGCCAATGCGAAAAACGGTAAAATAGGGAAGCACAGCTTTTCCTGCTTGCTCGGACTTTTCAATTATATCGCGGCGTGCATTTTGATACTCTTGGGTCGATTCAACGTCTCCGCTTGTGATTGCAGGATTACTTATATTAGAAACTTTTGATTTTAATTCAACTTGCGGACTCATGGGTGACAAAAAACCCAAATCAAATCCAAAAGTTAATCCCAACGGCAGTCGCCAGCCCCAACCAATATGGGGTAACAAATAATTTGCTTTTATTTCGTCAGATATTTCAACGTTAGCAGAACCTGGAGCGGGTGAAGTTACGGTTATACGCTGTTTCGTTTCGACATTGATCGTGTGATTTCCGTAACCTAATCCCAAATAGAAAGATCCACGTAGTGGATGCACGCGAAGCATAAGCTCTTGATTAGCAATTTTAATATCAAGTCCGTTTGGGACATCAGAACTTTTTGCCAAGCCAGAAAGGGCATATCCACCAAAGTTTATTGCACCAGAAAACCAATCGGAAGGGTGCGCATAATCAAGACCATAATTTAAAATATGCGGAGCATTCACATCCGCATGCAAACCGAAACGATGAGGCTCAGAGCTGCTGTTACTTGCTGGTTTTTTATTTTCCGCTGCTGCCGACTCTGTTGCCGCTGCGGCAAGTTCGGGTGCAGGTGCGGAAGCTGCTGCTGGAGCCATTGTCGCAGATTCAATCATTTGTGCATCAGTAACTTTTGGCTGTGCGTCCGATTTCTTAGCCTTTTTAGCAGCATTTTTAACTACATTTTTAACTGTGGCCTTTTGCTGAGCAGTAGGCGGAACCAAAGTGCCTGGCTGATCAAGGTTCGGACTTTCGGGCGTGGGCTCTGTCTGTGCTTGAAGATTAAAACTCACCATAAGCAATAAAATCATTATCATTTTCATTTCAGATCCTTTTGTTAAAATTTATGCACTTCTCATTACGCGCCGCCTTACGAAAAGTGAGCAGGTACCTTTTCGGTTATTGGAAGTTTTGGACTTGGGCTATGTAGGGGAGATTGCGGTAGTAGCCTTGGTAATCTAGTCCGTAGCCTACGACAAATTCGTTGGTGATTTGAAATCCTACGTGGTCCAGTTTGCACGGCACTTTTAGAGCTTCTGGTTTTTCTAATAAGGCAACTGTTGTTAATGAGGCCGGATTTCTGGCTTCAATTGTCTTTTTTAAATAATTCATTGTGATACCAGTATCGACAATGTCTTCAATCAGCACGACATGCTGTCCTTGGATAGGGCTGGTTAAATCAAGTGTGATCTTCACTTCGCCAGACGAAGTCATCCCTGAATAACTAGACACACCGAAAAATTCGCACGTGATATCTGTGTTGATATGTCGAATTAAATCCGAGTAAAAAATAAATGAGCCTTTCAGTACGCAAACTGCAGTCACCTTTTTATTCATGAATTTGTCGGTGAGTAGAGCACCAATCTCTGCTACTTTTTTCTGTAGTTTTTCTTCTGAAATATAAGAGGAAAGGCGTAAATTTTTTGCATTCATAATCGGCTCCTTACAAGCATAAGATGCTTCATTGAAGCCTTTTTCCAGCTCTGGGTAAAGGTCTAACGAGGATTGTTACAACGATATTTCAACGTTATTTGATCTCAGGTTCGAGCAAGATGACGAACTTGGTTTTTTGAGCCATAAAATCTGGAGATTTTAATATCTGAAATGGAGGCATCCCCAGGGACTCCTTCTCATTCGGGAAGCTCTGGCGGTTAATCGTGTCGACGACAAAAAAGGCAGCACCTTTCCCGAGCTCAAATTCGGCCGGGTAGTTTTCTCGACTAGCGCGGCTGGCACGAGTAATTGTTAAGGAACCTTGAACTCCTGCAGTCTCTAACGATTTCATCTCTAATGATGCATTCAATCCGACCATTTGGCCGTCGTCGGCGACACTGCCCGAAAGAAATGTTTCAACCTGTCCGACAGAAAGTTTTTTAGTAAGAGTTTTTAATACTGTTTGGATCGGGTCATTACGTTTTTTAAAATCAGGTAAAATACCTGCCGAATAATCTTGTAAATTTTGATACAAACCTAAGCGCGAGCTTTCTGCAATCCACCGCGCTAAAATCTCGACGGAAACTTCTGCGTAAGTCAGTTGAAAACTGACCACCGAAGAATCTGCTACTGCGTCTTTGCTTTCCGTTGCGCGCACAGCGATTTCAGTTTCTGCTTGCAAGCTTACAACAGTTGGAGGTGGGCCAGATCTTTCAAAAACAATTTCCTTATTTTTTATGCTTTCAAGACTATCTGGTTGCGAGGTAGTAGAATAATCATTAACTTGCTCGGCACTATTTGCAGCAGTGGAAACGGGCCTTGTGCTTTTACTAACACCCTGTGAGCGCGTTATTTTTTGCATCCACTTTGGCGACGTGCCAGACTGAATGATGTAAGAGCCACCGAGTCCAGCAATTAAAATCAGTCCAAGAACCTGTAAGAGAATATTTTCGGATAATTTTTTTACAAAACTTTTTTCAGCTGGTCTAAACGACTGCATGTTGACGCCACACTGGGCGCAATATTGGTCTTCTGGTTGTGAAA
>JAYUTU010000092.1:0-6361 GCA_043754975.1 Bdellovibrionales bacterium
ACTGATAATAAGGGGCTTCCGCTTTCTTGCTTAAACACGGATGGAGTGCAAGTGACTTGGCTGTATGAAAATTCAATTAAACGCAGAATTGATATTAAGAATCCGCAGTTTGAAATGATTTGGGTCTTTAAAGATCAGAAGGCATTGGATACGGCTCAAAACGAGACCTTCGTCTTGAAAAAACCCGAAGATTATCAACAAATTCAAATAAAATAGTTTCTAGTCGCTAACCTTTTTGGGTCAGTTTATAATCAATAGTAGTTAAGATCCACCCGATTCTCAACTTGAAAATCCTTCAAGTGGAAGGAGTCTCGATGTCGTCATCCATTAACTTAAGAAGCATTGTTGAAAAATGGCAGAGCAATACTCCATCTGTTTCAACTCATTGGACCGGGACATTTCAGGAGTACCTAGATTTAGTTAAGTCGAATCCGAAGCTTTCTCGAAATGCCTACCAGCGGCTGTTTGATATGATCTGTGAATCTGGCACTGAAGAATACATCGATTTTAAAAAACAAATTATTCGTTATAAATTTTTTGATGATGTCGAGACCGGCGGAAAAGATGCTGTTTTCGGTCTGGATGTGCAGCTTATGAAATTGGTTAATGTGCTAAAGGCAGCCGCTTTAGGTTACGGGACTGAAAAGCGTGTTATTCTTTTGCACGGACCAGTTGGCTCTGCCAAATCAACGATTTGCAGACGACTGAAAAAAGGCTTAGAAGCTTATTCTCGAACTGATACCGGGGCTCTGTTTACCTTCGAGTGGATTGATGAAAATGGCAAAGGAAACTTACTTGGTAAAGATGTTAAAGTTTTTCCTTCACCGATGAATGAGGAACCCTTGCTATTGATCCCAGAAGAAATGCGGCCACAAATCTGTGATGAGATCAATAGATCGCAGGACGGCGATTTTAGAGTAAAAATAGTCGGCGAGTTGTGTCCTCCATCACGATTTATTTTCAAAGGTCTAATGGAACGCTACAACGGTGATCTAATGAAAGTGCTTTCGCATGTGCGCGTAAAGAGACTATTTATTTCTGAAGCAGATCGCGTGGGCATCGGAACTTTCCAACCGAAAGATGAAAAAAATCAAGATTCAACAGAATTAACTGGGGACATCAATTATCGTAAAATTGCCGAATACGGATCTGATTCTGACCCTCGCGCCTTTAATTTCGATGGTGAGTTTAATGTTGCTAATCGCGGGCTTATTGAATTCGTCGAAGTTCTTAAGTTAGATGTCGCATTTTTGTATGATCTGTTGGGTGCGTCGCAGGAGCACCGGGTTAAACCAAAGAAATTTGCACAAACTCATATCGATGAAGTGATTATCGGTCACACCAACGAGCCTGAATACCGGAAATTACAAGACAATGAATTTATGGAAGCATTACGAGACAGAACAGTCAAAATTGATATTCCGTATATTACACGACTGAAAGAAGAAATTAATATTTATAAAAAAGATTTCAATTCGCAGCGTTTGCGCGGAATTTCTATAGCACCTCACACAATTGAAGTTGCGGCCATGTGGGCGATCTTAACGAGATTAGAAAAACCGAAGAAAGCCAATCTCACGCGTTTACAAAAGCTAAAGCTTTATAATGGAAAGACTCTTGCCAATTTTACTGAAGACAATGTGAAAGAATTGCGGAAAGAAACAACTCGCGAAGGTTTAGACGGGATTTCGCCTCGCTATATCCAGGATAAGCTTTCGAATGCATTAGTGATGGCCCAGCAGATGAATAAAGGATCTGTAAATCCGTTTATGGTGATGAATGAACTAGAGAGCGGCCTGAAACATCACTCTTTAATTTCGAACGAAGAATTAAAGCAAGAATACAAAGAGCTATTGAGCGTAGTAAAGCAAGAGTATGAAGAAATTATTAAATCTGAAGTACAGCGAGCCATCAGTGCTGACGAAGGGGCACTTCAGCGCTTGTGTGGGAATTATATCGATAATGTAAAAGCCTACACACAAAAAGAAAAGGTGCGTAACCAGTACACTGGTTACGACGAAGAACCCGATGAGCGTTTGATGCGAGCAATCGAGGAGAAAATTGAAATTCCAGAATCGCGCAAAGAAGATTTCCGCCGCGAAGTTATGAATTATATCGGTGCACTTTCTTTAGATGGCAAAAAATTTAATTACAAAATGAACGAGCGGCTGCATAAGGCGTTAGAGTTAAAACTTTTTGAAGATCAAAAAGACAGTATTAAACTAACGTCGCTTGTTAGCTCTGTCGCAGATAAAGACACGCAGGAAAAGATTGATATCGTAAAGTCCAGGTTAATAAAAGACTTTGGGTATGATGAGATCTCGGCAACGGATGTTCTGCATTACGTGGCCAGTATTTTCGCCAGAGGCGATGTAAAGAATAAATAATGTCGATACGTGAAGATCAAAGCCGTTTCAAAACAATCATTAAAGGTAAAGTCCGAGACGACTTTAAAAAATATGTCACGAATGGCGAATTGATTGGAAGACGCGAGGGTGAATTCGTAAAGATCCCACTTCCTCGAATTGATATTCCAACATTTCGCTATGGCCCCAAGCAGGAAGAACAAGGTGTGGGACAAGGCGACGGTGAGCCCGGTGACGGGCCTGGTCAGCCCGGTCAAGGCGCTGGAAAAGCTGGTGAAAATCCGGGCGAACATATGCTTGAGGTCGAAATCTCGATGGAAGAGCTCGCTGACATACTGGGTGAAAAACTGCAGCTTCCAAATATTTTGCCAAAAGGCGCAAAAAATATGATGGCAGAAAAAAACAAATACTCAGGAATTGCACCCGTCGGATCCGAGGGCTTAAGAAAATTTAAACAAACTTATAAAAAAGCATTAACTCGCTATATTTCTTCGGGGACTTACACTCCGGACGACCCAGTTATTATTCCTATACGTCGTGATTACCAATACCGTTCTGTCAAAAAAACTCAGACTCCGCATACTAAAGCAGTAGTTATTTACATGATGGACGTGTCCGGGTCGATGGGGGATGAGCAAAAGGAAATTGTTCGTCTCGAGTCCTTTTGGATAAATACATGGCTAAAAAAACATTATAAGGGTTTGGAAACACGCTTCATTATTCATGATGCCGCCGCAAAAGAAGTTGATGAAGAAACATTCTTTAAAACGAGTGAATCAGGTGGAACGCTTATCAGTTCTGCTTACAAACTTTGTCAGCAAATCATTCAGCAAGATTACCCTTTTAGCGAGTGGAATGTTTACCCATTTCATTTCAGCGATGGCGATAATTGGAGCGGTGAAGACACACGAATTTGCGTGAATTTGCTCAGAGAGTTTTTTCTTCCGAATGTAAATGTTTTTTCCTACGGACAAGTTGAAAGCAAATATGGCAGCGGACAGTTTTTAAAAGACTTACAAAAAGAATTTTTAGAGGACGGTCGCGTTACTTTGAGTCAAATAGAAAGTCGCGAAAAAATTTTGGATTCTATAAAAGATTTTCTAGGTAAAGGAAAATAGCAAATGGCAAACTTAACTTCAGAGCTAGAGACTGAGCGCCGACGCATTTGTCAAATAGCTAAAAACTGCAACCTTGATTTTTTTGAAACAGTTTTTGAGCTGATTAATTATGATCAAATTAGCCAAATAGCTGCTTTCGGAGGTTTTCCAACACGTTATCCACACTGGAAATTTGGAATGGAGTATGAGCATTTATCTAAATCCTACGAGTATGGCTTATCTAAAATTTATGAAATGGTGATCAATACGGATCCTTGCTACGCCTACCTGATGGAAGGCAATTCCATGATGGATCAAAAGCTGGTCATGTCCCATGTTTACGGGCACTGCGATTTTTTTAAAAATAACATTTGGTTTTCAAAAACGAATCGCAAGATGATGGATCAGATGGCGAATCATGCCACTCGGATTCGAAATTATATCGATCGCCATGGCTATGAAACTGTCGAGCGCTTTATAGACTCTTGCTTGAGCTTAGAAAATCTGATTGATCGGCACAGTATTTTAAGTGGACCGCCGCGGTTTGAAGAAAAAAAGCCTACTGAGGCTAACGAAAAATACCTTTTCAAAGTGGATAAAAGCTACATGAAAGACTATATCAATCCACCCAAATATGTGGCTGAGGAAAAGCAAAAGCAAATGGATAAAATCCAGCAAAGAAATAAATTTCCCAGTGAACCTGTTCGGGATGTTGTTTCCTTTTTAATTAATTTCGCACCATTAGAAGATTGGCAACAGGACATTTTAACAATTATCAGAGATGAAGCCTATTATTTTGCACCCCAGGGAATGACAAAAACAATGAACGAAGGTTGGGCTTCCTATTGGCATTCGCATATGATGACTCGCCATATTTTGAATGACTCAGAAATCATTGATTTTGCAGACCACCATTCAGGGACCACCTTTATGCAAATGGGTGGATACAATCCGTACAAAGTGGGCATTGAACTTTTTCGTGATATCGAAGATCGATGGAATAAAGGTCGGTTTGGACGTGACTGGGAAGTTTGCGACGATGTTCGTGAAAAAAATAATTGGAATAAAAAGACCGACTTAGGACGTGAAAAAATTTTTGAAATTCGCAAAATCTACAATGACGTTACTTTTATTGATGAATTCTTAACAGAAGACTTTTGTGTTCGAAATAAAATGTTCGTCTATAAATTAAACAAAGAAACTAATCGTTTTGAGGTCAACACCAAAGATTTTAAGGCAATAAAAGCTCAGCTGTTGTTTCAACTGGCTAATTTTGGTCAGCCAATCATTAAGATTGAAGATGCGAATTTTGAAAATCGTGGTGAATTGCTGCTACGGCATGTTCATGAGGGCCTTGATCTGCAGCCAAATTATATGGATGCAACGATGAAAAATATTTTTTTATTGTGGAAACGGCCGGTTAATATGATAACTATGATGGACAACGAGCCGCAGCTTTTCAGGTTTGACGGGAACGATTACACCAAGCGTAGTCTGCAAAGTGAAAGCGTTGCCGCTACTTAGTTTATTCTAGAAAGGGATTCAGGTGTCAGCTGGAAAAAGTTCTAAAACTTCGCTAAGCATTAGAACAGAAAGCACGACACTTGTGTATTCGACTGATCCAAAGGACCAAGCGCTTATTTCAGGACAAGCTGAAAAAGACAAAGTAGTAGCGAAAAGTCGTCAACTGGTGGACAGTAACAAATTTACAGTCGTTTTTCGTTTGGAAAAAAATGGTCGCGGTGGAAAAACAGTGACAATATTAGATCAGCTGCCAAACCACGAAACTTTTGTTAAAGAACTTACGAAAGAATTAAAAATTAAGTGTGGAGTCGGCGGATCGTATAAAGTGGCATCAGGGGTTGGACAAATTGAAATTCAAGGTGACAAGCGAGACGCAATAAAAAAGATTTTAGACCTTAAACTAATTAAGTATAAAGGAATGTAGTGTATGCAGAAAATCGCCATAATCGATGACTTTGAGGAAAGCTGCCAACTGATGGCAGAAATTTTAAGTCCGCATTTTGAATGTAAATACATTTGCCAAGCCGAAAAGGCCCTAGATTTCGTTAAGACGTACAACCCCAATCTGATCCTGATGGATTATAAAATGCCTTATGTGACGGGTGTTGAACTTTGCAAAATTATCAAAGAAATGCCTGAACTGAAAAAAACTCCGATTATATTTGTTTCGGGTGCAGTGACCTCTGATGAACGAATTGAAACGCTGGAATCTGGTGGCGATGATTTTTTAGCAAAGCCATTTCATCCGAAGGAATTATTGTTGCGAGTTCGTAAAAGACTCAGCGACTACAGCAAAGAGCAGACTGCCGAATTAATTGCGGCAAACCTTAAGATGAATTTGCATTCACGCCAAGTCTACGTCGAAGGCAGCGAAATAACGCTGACGCCGAAGCAGTTCGAAATTTTAAAGCTGTTGATTGAGAACAAAAATAATCTAGTTTCTAGAAATCAGTTCATGACGGAAGTATGGGGTCATTTTGATGTGACGCCGCGAAATGTGGATTCCCAAATCAATTATCTGAAAAAAAAATTGGATAAGTTTGTCGGTGTTATTACCGCAGTTCCAAGCTTCGGATATCGCTTAGACGTTAAGGTTTAATTCTTTTTTTTCGAAAAAACTCTTTCAGCAACAACCCACATTCGTGGGCCTGTACACCACCGCGCACACTAAAATTGTGATTCAGTCTTTGATCGATTGATAAGTCGGTAAGACTTCCAAGGGCTCCGCCTTTGGGGTCGTAGGCTCCAAAGACCACCCGTGAAATACGCGACTGCACAAGCGCTCCGGCGCACATAAAACAAGGTTCAAGGGTCACGTAAAGGGTGCAACCAGTTAAGCGCCAGCTTTTGCGCTTTTTGCAGGCACGATGAAGT
>JAYUTU010000093.1:0-6360 GCA_043754975.1 Bdellovibrionales bacterium
TTGATCGCAGTTTGCTTTTTAGAGACAAACGCTAGACCGCATTTTTGTTAGCGATGACTTCAATTTCAACGTTAACCCCCTTGGGTAATCCTGAAACTGCAATCGTTGACCGCGCCGGCGGATCTTTGGGAAAACGCGTCGCATAAATCTCGTTCACCGTCGCAAAATCGGACATACTGGTCAAAAATATTGTGGTCTTTATAACGTGGTTAAAATTAAATCCGCTAGCAGATAATACGGCTTCAATATTTTTTAAAACCATTTCTGTTTGCTGTTTAATATCGCCGGTGAAGACCTCTTGAGTTTTCGGATCAATTGAAATTTGGCCCGAGCAAAATAAAAACTCATTCATCTGAATGGCTTGTGAATACGGTCCAACGGCTTTTGGTGCGTGATCTGTGTGAATTACTTTTTTCATAAATCTCCTGTTAAAAATAAAATAAAATATTAAACCCGCGCGGAACGGATCATCGGCAATCGTTCGAAAGCGAACATCTTTTAATGAGGCAACTCCCACTCCACCCTCAAACGTGAAGCCTAAATTTTCAAGCCCTGTAAAAAAAAATTCAGTACCAAATACTGCCAACAGCTCAAACCCATTTTGTTTGCCATTGATGGGCTCTTCATAATTGGCTAAGCCCACTTGGGCGCCAGTATAAAAGCCTAAATTGCTTTCCATGAAAACAATTTTCCGAACGCCTGTATGCATCTGAAATTTTGAAAAATCTCTTTTAGTATCTAAACCCACTCCGCCCGTAAAAGCCAAATCCTGGGAAAAAAAATAAACTGCTGCCAATGAGGGTAAGTTTTCCGACGTGTTATTTTTAATACCTAACCCAAAGCGGTGAAGCATATCTTTTCCATAAGTCAGTTCAGAAACCAGAACCATCAGAACTGCAAATATCACAGCCGTTTTTTTCATATTCAAATTCTCCTTCAGCAGTTTATTAACTAAGCGTAACAAAGCCTTAATTACCTAACTAGCAAAGTGTTTAGATTGACACTGTGACTCACAGATTGTTTGATAAACGATGTTTCAATTAACAAGGAGATCTTATGCTCGTGACCCTGATGATCCGCTTTATGTCTATAATTGCCGCAGTAGTGATGATCACACTGCCCAGTGATGCAACTAACGTTGTAACAACTATTGCAAAGAGAAATACCGAAAATTCGAAAACAACCAGACAGACCACCCTACCCACTCCAGCTGCTGCTAACGATGCGCCGGTGGTTCAAGCCAACGAACAAGCGATAACTTACGTCATTACCTCTAAGCCTAGCGAAGAAAAATTTGAGAATGTACCGATGATGCTTTCGCGCACGCTTGTTGCCGGCGACGTCAGCACAGAATTAAAAAGTGTTTCTTTTGGCTTACGAAAAAAGGCCGTATTTGGCCTAGTGCCCGTTCGTGTGTACACGTTGCAATTGTTGGCCGCTCATCCAGAAAAATTAGTTAAAACCGAAGACGGTTTTTTAGCCTCGCTTAAAGATGCGGGCCCAGTGCAAATGCGCATGACGTTTCTGCGCGATTTACCAGGACAAAAAATTGCCGATTCTTTCAAAGAAGGTCTTGAAGCAAATAAAATTAACACGCGCTCAATGTCGCCAGAGTTAGCTGCAGTGATGTCTGAAGTAGCTGGCATCAAGCAATTCAGCAAAGATGAATCCTTCTCGATCACAGCCGTTTGGAAGAATAATCAAGCGTCTTTATTGTTAGAAGATCCGATTCAAATAAAAACATTCACTGGCACGCCTGCATTAGCTGAAAATATTTTATCGATTTGGTTCGGAAAGCCCGCCGACACCAAACTTAAAGATTTAAAATTTGCTCTGATTAAATAAATTTTTTCAATCAAGTTGCTGAAACTTATTGGGCTTTGCCGGCAACAAAGCCCGTCACTTTTTCATTTCCGCTTGCGTACTGCACTTGAATGGGCTGGCAGCAGACTTCACAGTCTTCAATATAGAGCTGCTGACCCTCGACGGAAATATCCAGAATCATCGAGATTTTTTCTAGGCAATAGGGACATTTAAAAAACTTTTCGATCTCTTCCATGGGCTCAAGCTTAGTTTTAACTTAAAAAATGGTCAATCAGACGTTAGCCCTTGATTTTAGCTGGCGAACTGATTATAAATTGGTACGTTTTTTAATCAATGTGGTGGCCATAGCTCAGTTGGTAGAGCATGGGATTGTGATTCCCAGGGTCGCGGGTTCAAGCCCCGTTGGTCACCCCAATTTTTTCTCACTTCTTCATCTCACACAAAAGATAACTCTTCGAAAACACATAACAAGTGGAATCAATAGGTTACAGAACCTCAAAACGATAGTTCGTCACAGAAAATCACGTGCAATCACTACTGTGTGCTATCACGTGCTATCAGCGTGCTATCAATTTTTAAAGCGCAAAATCCACTCGTTCCTAAGCCCATCGAATTACAAAGACGTCACTGTCACAAAGGTTAACCACCTAAGTGCCAGTAAATTCTTAGAATCCGGCCCTGGCTCATTCGCCTTATCGCTCCTGACCACCCACTCCCTACGAGAGCAGGTGGTCAGGAGCGGTCAAATTCGCCAGGGCCGGAGAGTTTTTAAGAGTGAGAGAAACAAAAATATATTAAAGGAAAAAGAAAATGGAGAACTTAATTAATTCAGTACAGACAGAGTTTCAAATTGAAAGTTTATTGAAGGAAGGCAGAAAGTATCTTTCAGAATCGAAAAAGTTAACTAATAAAAAGATGATTTCGTTAACAAAAAGGGATTACGAGTTACTCTATTTTGTCTTAGAAATGAAATTTTGCACTTACGAAGAGGCTTACAAAAAAATCTATCGAACGAATGTTTTTGATGGCTCAACTAACGGGCCAACTTATTCTATTCGTCGCCTAAGCCAGTTACAAAAAGAAGGTTTTTTAAAATCAACCAGAGCTTTTGATGCTTCTAAAAGGTTATTTTATGGAACTAGGAAATCAAACAATTTGCTGAAAAAAATATTCCCCGAAAGAAACGTCAATCGAGAATGTACTTGTATACATGGTCAAACAGTCGTCCACGATTACTATGTTTTAAAAACTCGTCTTAAACTTGAAGAGTCGTTTGGAGTTACCAGCTGGATATCTGATCGAAGCTTAAAATTGGTTCCTGGTGCTTATTCGGAATTCGATAACGGTAACACTCCGGATGGCATTTATGTAAACCCTGAAGGCTGCTTTGCTTTTGAACTAGAGGTGTCAGTTAAATCCAAAGCAAGGTATCAGGCTAAAGTTCGAAAATATGTCGATTACATTCGGGCGAACCAAGTAGATCCCAGCGTCTTCAAAAAAGTTCATTATGTCGTCTTTTCAAATGCAGCATTTAAAACTTTAAATGCATACACGGCGATATATGGAAGCTATTTTAAGATCGAAAAAGCTGAGGCCTATGGATTAAGAAATAGCCTTTTCGAATGATTTTTATTGCAGCCATTTGTGGACTTATAAAATCACCTGGACATATCAGATGAGTTATCCCCCTTGGCAAATGCAGCTCCAGGGAGTTTTGAATCAAGTTGATTATCGGCCGGAAGTGCCGCTTCCAGATTACTTATTCGGCGCCGAGTTGCTGAAGGAAGGCTTCCAAGTTCTTGAAATCAGGATAAAGGGCCAGTGTTACAAAAAGGACCACGTTAAAGAAATCTGTTGAATGTCCTTTTCAACCGAATATGACAGCTTCGTATGGGAACTGTTTGCGTCGAAGTCATTCCAATAGAATCCGAGTAATAACAATGGTAGCACAGCCGCGGCTCCAGTTACATTTCGAGTTGAAGGATCGTTGCTTGCTCCGTACATCCAAAGATTGGTTGCGGTGTTCAACAGAGAAACTCCAATCGCCCATGCACGAAGCCGGTCTCGCGCAGCAGGCGTATCGAGTGGATTGACTTCATTCGGCTCCAGCTTTTTTGCCAACTTATGTGTACCGTAAGCACATGATTGAGAGCCGCCGTACATATTACCCGTAAAAAAGGCCACTGCTATCGATGCATGCATTGGGTTATTGCTCCAGCCCGGATCGGTTTTTCGATTTCCGTATACTGCAGTACTTATGTAAGTTGTCATTGCGCTGTAAAGAGCAATTTTCGCTGTTGGCATTCGTCCAATAAATTCGGCCCGGTACTTATCGCAATTGACGTGAACAAAGCCGCCATGACTTACTAATGAAAACAACGAACACAAAAGAAATATTCCAAAAAAAATTCTCACTAAAGCAAACTACATCATCAAATTGAATATTGTTCAATACCAATCGGAATTTCTCTAAAAATCTCTAATCACCCGCCTAACCCAACGAAATTGGATTAAATCGGAAAATTATTTCGTAACTGCGCACTAATCGTGGGTAAGTATAATTGCTTACGATTGATTAGTTCTCTAACTGATGTATCGCCAGTTGGCGAATCTGGGGAAAACTTAATTCCAGTTAGTTTTAGATTTAACGCCTCATGTATTCTTGTAACAAAAGAAATGTCCGGGCACCCATCGACTCCTGTGCTGTTGATCCCACAAACTTTTCCTCTGGAGTTAAATACCGGGCCTCCGCTGGCTCCGCCGTGGATTGTCATCGAGGTTTGATAGCAGGGACCGGGTAAAAGAACTCGATCGCGACCATTTGGGAAAACGTCTGTTATCATTCCAGCGAAATAATCTGCCTGAACGTGAACGATCTGCTTTTCACTTTGCACTATCCTAGTCGCGGGGTAAGCATATGTATGGACCGTATCACCAATAGAAAATTCTTTATCAGATAAAGTTAAAATTTTGTTCATAAGTGCTTTTTTTGTTACATTGTGGGCCATCGGCGCGGCGACTGCTACGCCTATATCGGCTGTATCGTGCGTTGTGCAGCGAAGTAGAGGTCTAAATTCCCAAGAGCTTCCAGGTAAAAATTGAATAATTCCAATGGGGGCAGTTTGCTTTTGGTCTTTATCGTCTATTACATCGCGGAAAACATGCTTTGCACTTACAATTAAACCATTAACCGAAATAAAAAATCCTGTACCAATCAATTTAAGTTCGTGGCCATTCAACTGTTTGAAAATTGGAATTATGGCCTCCATTGGATTACCGTTAGTGATAAACTTTTTAGGATCTGCAGCACCATGAAGTTCCTTTTTTTGGTATGGAGCTACATTTTTTTGATTGGCTTTATTAAAGAATTTTGAAAAATTACTTTTTCTACTCATGACGAGATTAAGATATGTGGGAGAGCACAAATTTACAACAGATCTAAATCGGCAGGCGAACAACTAGGTCAATTTTCATCTATTCATATACGTACGCTTTAGCTCTTTTTCCTACATGTTACTTTTGAACTGAACCCAGAACTCTTGCCATCCATTTCTGAATCTTTTAGACGTAAAAAACCAGGAAAGAAAAATTATCAAGGCGACATCACCAGCATAAACAATTGGAGTAGGATCATAAATTGTTTCGATAACCAATAAGCAAGCAGCTGCGCCCACACCTATAAAAAGCAGAACGCAAAAAGCCGCAAACATGCCGTAGCCCGCAACTAAAGATAAGGAAATCAAAAGAAAGTGCGCAAATCTTTTAATTTTTCTCAGCATTTATTGCAACTTCTTCCCTAAGGTACTTAATGTAAAAAGGCGTATACAGAATTTTCGGAAGACCTAATAGTATTAATCCATGTTCTAAGAAGACTATTTGGTTTCCCTGCTCGAATTTTATAGCAGGATAAAGCAAGCATAGAACCGAATGTTGAGTTAGAACGTCAATAAGACCTATTATTAAAACAAGCAAAAGAAGAAAAAACTTGAACCAACTCAATTCCCGAATCGGTGCTTCCTGCTGATCATTAAAGAACTTAATCCTTCGCGCATACACAGCATAATTTACCCAATACTTTATCGATCGCGTGTGACCTATCTTATCGTTTTTTTTCTTTAATTGGTAACCTGGAATGATGAGGCTTAGCCACAAAACTAAACTGATCGCTAGCCCCCCAAGTGTGAAAAATATTTTGTTTTGCAACGAATTTGGAATAAATAGAAATGCAAGAGAAGGAATAAGAACTATAATTACCATAGCTTGAAATCCGACGCCCTCCATTTCCTTTTGCGCTGGTAACTCGTGTCTTCTATTTTCAATATTCGCCTTAATTAATTTTACTCGATAAGCCCATAACCGATCTATAAATGAATTGCCGAAGACTTCTTTTGCTCTTACAGCATTTGTGATGGCAATTAAGATTAGCAATAGTGTAAATACTGTCTAGCTTTTTTTAGTTCGGACTTTTTTATCAATTTTTTAGGATAATTTAATGCATATTTTTCATTCTTTCTTCAAAGTTTTTTTGTTTTCTAA
>JAYUTU010000094.1:0-2902 GCA_043754975.1 Bdellovibrionales bacterium
CCACCCCAATTGTCATCTTCGGTGCTCCAAGTTTCACGAACATCCGCTAAAACCAAATGGGCCGTCAGACCAAGTTGATCTGCGCAAGCCAAAAGTTCACTGATGCGACTTCGGTCAAGACCCCTAAGATGAAACCAATCAAGACTGCTGCGCGTGTACTCATGATCAAGCAAATAGACAATCCATTGCGGGCGAAGCCCTTCATTTTGAACATTTTCTGAAGGCCTTGAAAAATAGTTCTGTACTGCTTTTGCTAATTCTACATTTTTTTTCGTAACAATATACTTGGCGTTTGATTTAAAAAAAAGATTGTAAGTCAAAGCTACCCGATAGCCACTCTTCACCTCTTTCACTTCGTGATAACAATCTGTATAGAAAGCTGTGAAAATAAGATCCTTTTTTGGCTCGTTCGAAAAATCGAATACTCGTTGGTCACCATGTTGATCTACAACAAATTCTCCGCCTGTAAATTCACTTGGTAACAAAACAATCAGAGTGGCTAACATTCCATCTGTCTTTTCGGAATCTTGATGTGATTTAAAAAACTGGCCCGGCATATAGATCAATAAATTATGGAGTTCAGCACTAAGTAGGCCGTCCTCTGCTAAGTTCAAACTTCTTTGAATCTTATGCAGGGCTTGATTAATCTGTAAGTCCCATTCTTTATTGGTTTGAATGTGATCCTTAGAAATTTCCCAAGTGTCCCGAATTTTTCGATCTAATAACGTTTGATCTTTCAATCCATATTGTGCGGGCTCGGCCTCAACGATTAAGGATTTTGCCATTTTTGCTGAAACTGGAAACTCAATAACGCCAACAGGATCAACGCTAAGTGAAAGGCCTTTTGCTGGAACGCTTAATTGAGTACAAAACAAATCGGAATTTTCTATTTTTGACTTTTTTAATTGTGAAACAATAGCATCAAGCATGCACGTCCCCTGACTGATATATAAGAGGTTTAATTCGATTTCACAAGTTTAGTCAATATCCAGGAACATGAAATCGTCGCCGACTCTTATAGCTATACCATGTGCGCTGAAGTGTTGAGTGTCCCATCCAAACGCTGATGTTTTCAAAAAGTTGATTTTTTGAAAGCATCTGGTCCGGGAATCCTTTGCGACCACCGTAAGAATCCACGCCTGGGCCAAAACATTTCCGTATGGTTTTGATGAGCGGTCTTTTAAAGTTCTGTGCTTCGATAATTTTTAATGCAAACTTTTGCTCATCAAAAATAATAGGAATAGGTTTCCATCGATCTTCCATTGGAAAAGGAACTTTCCATCCTTTTCAATAATTGCATGTACAACCTTTAGGTATTCCATTCATACAGAATGCATCTCCTGAACCATTTCAACAAGTGATCAATCTACTTTCGAAGTGAATTTCTTGCTGCCATCGCACGGGTTAAATTGAAAAGATTGGCACCAAGTTTATCGGCGACAGACCGGATTTCAGTATCGAAGATATTTTCCAGATCCAGGATAGTCACCGACTCACGAAAACTGCCGTGAGCAATTTCGTAAAAGCGAAGTTTTTCTTTTTCAGAAGTCTTGGCGTTACCTTCGGAAAGGTTCAACGCCACGGATGAGCTAGACCGCAGGAACTGATCCCGAAGATGGCTAGAGAAGGCGATGTTTTTAGATGCGTGGTAATACTGTTTGGCGAGCTCGAGTGTTCTGAATTTTTCCATTATTTCTTCCTTGCTAAGGAATTCCCTGCAAACTGAATACTGATTCAGGTCGGTATTCAGTATTCTGAATTTGGTATTCTGAATACAGAATTCGGAATACTGAATACTGAATTTTATAAGCTTTTTGGCAATGAAGTCGTAAGAGAAATGGCGGGGTGGACGGGACTCGAACCCGCGGCCTTCCGCGTGACAGGCGGACGTTATAACCAACTTAACTACCACCCCGTGATAGAAATTCGAAGCTCTCAATATAAGGATTTTCAGAGCGATTTCAAGCGGTTTCATGGCTTTGCGCATTTTAATTGCAGTTTGGAAACACAAAGTTCAGTAAACTAGTGCCCACTTCTGAAAAAGCCCGCTATTCTTAAGCATCATCCGCTAAACATCAAACACGAGGCCCCTATCATGCGAACTCTATTATTTTCTTTGGTTATGGCATTTATCTCCGTAGCAATTGCTGAATCCACAACTTACGAAGTGGACGGCATGCACTGCTCGGGCTGTAAAAAGATGATCAGCAAAAGTGTTTGTAAAAATGACGAGCTTGCAAAGACGTTCGAGAAATGTGAAGTGCGTTTGATCGATGAAAAAAAACAAATCGGACAGATTATCATTACGCCAAAGGCCGATCAGAAATTGGATCTAGAAAAAGTTTCAGCTGCTGTAAAAGATGCGGGCGATGGCTACAAAGTACGTGTTAAATCTTCTGCAAAAGAATCTAAATAATATGGCTTTCGAAAAAGTTGAAAATTTACTCTGGCTGGATATGGAAATGTCGGGCCTTGATGTGAACAAAGAAGTCATTATCGAAGTCGCCTGCATCATAACTGACATGAATTTTCGCGAGCTCGACGCTTTTGAAACTGTTGTGAAACAACCGCAGTCATACATCGACACTATGGACGCTTGGAACAAAGAAACCCATACCAAGTCGGGGCTTACAGCAAAGATAGCTGGCGGCATGGAACCCGACATGGTCGAAGCCAAATTAATTGATATCATCAACAAACATTTTCCGCTCTCTGCCAAGGACCCTAAAAAAAGACCCATACTGGCTGGAAATTCCATTATGCAGGATCGCTTGTTCATTGATAAATATTTTAAGAATTTATCTGCAAGACTGCATTACCGCATGGTTGATGTTAGCTCTTGGAAAGTCATAGTTAATAACAAATATAATATTGAATACCGAAAACAAAACGCCCATCGTGC
>JAYUTU010000095.1:0-6337 GCA_043754975.1 Bdellovibrionales bacterium
AAAACGACGAATGATCGCTCGCTAGTGAATTACAGTCAGCGCTTTTTGCTACCTGGGGATTCAACTAAAAAAGCTGAAAAAATTTGGACAAAAAAACTACACGGTTTTCAAGACACCCGTGTTTTGATACTTGGCCACCATGGCAGCCGTACCAGCACGAGCTTGGCATTGCTTGATAAAATTCCGCAATTAAAGATGGCTGTAGCCTCGGCCCGCCAGTCACGTTACGGGCACCCTCACCGCGAAGTTCTGCAGCGCTTAGCTAATAAAAAAACCCCAGTCTTAAAAACAGAAGACTGGGGTTCAATATGGTTTTTGTAAATATAAATTCTCTGACTAAATTTTGTAAGGCTTGTAAGTCATTCCTAAATCGCGCGCTACTGGCTCGTAGCAGACAGATCCGCCGTAAACATTTAAACCCTTCATTAAGGCTTTATCTTTTGCAACAGCGTCTTCTACGCCCATAGCAGCCAGCATAGAAGCGTACTTCAGCGTCACATTTGTTAATGCATACGTTGAGGTCCGAGGCACTACTCCTGGCATATTTGGAACGCAGTAATGAATGACTCCATCCACTTCGTAGGTTGGTATTGTGTGCGAAGTCGGTCGGCATGTTTCAATACAACCGCCCTGATCCACAGCAACATCAACAACAACAGAGCCCTTGGACATCTGGGAAACTAATTCTTTCGATACCAATGTAGGAGCTTTGTGGCCTGTGATAAGTACACCGCCCACGACTAAATCAGATTCGCGAACAGCATCTTCAATGTTTTTTACATTCGAAAACAACGTCTGGCAGCGGCCTTGAAAAATATCGTCTAAATACTCTAACCGGGCTGTGCTCACATCTAAAATTGTTACTTGAGCTCCAAGTCCAATCGCCATTTTTGCTGCATTGGTACCAACAACTCCGCCACCAATGATAGTCACTTTGCCGGGTTTAACTCCGGTGACTCCGCCTAATAAAATTCCTTTACCGCCGTGATCTTTTTGCAAGTAATACGCACCGACTTGAGTCGCCATACGACCAGCAACTTCAGACATTGGAGTCAGTAGTGGCAGCGAGCCATTTTCTAACTGAATGGTCTCGTAGGCGATTGATTTTACTTTTCGCTCACACAAAACTTTTGTTAATTTTGGTTCTGCAGCCAAATGCAAATACGTATAAAGAATTAAATTTTCTTTCATCAGATCATATTCGTCGGGAAGTGGTTCCTTCACTTTCATGATCATGTCTGCTTTTGCATAAACATCTTTTTTGGTATCGATTATTTTTGCGCCGACTTTTTCGTACTGCTCGTTGCTAATACCGCTGCCAACGCCGGCATCTTTTTCAACTAAGATCGTATGACCTTCTTTGACTAGCTGGCGCGCGCCGGCTTCGGTTAAACCGACACGATTTTCACTGATTTTAATTTCTTTTGGAACACCAATAATCATAAATTCTCCTGCCTTATTTAAGACAGAAAAAACGTATCAGTTCAGGGTCCAGTTGGCAAACTTCTTTGTCTCTAGGGAAACGTCGGCGCCCAGTTCGACAAAGCGATAGGATTTTGGCGAAGCCACGATTTTCTTAATCAGCTTATTCATAATGTCGTGACCTGCTTTATGCAGCACCACATGACCCATTAAAGGCATTTCTAAAGTCACTAAATCACCCAATGCATCCAGTACTTTGTGCCGCACAAATTCATCGGCAAAACGCAGACCTTCGGGGTTTATAATTTTGGAATCATCTAAAACAATACAGTTTTCTAGGCTTCCGCCCAACGCTAAACCTGCGGACTTTAAGGCTTCGACGTCTTTTAAAAACCCAAAAGTGCGGGCGTTAGCGATATCGCGGGAAAAAGTTTGCTCGTTGATTTCTAGATCTATTTTTTGTGTTCCAATTGCCGGGTGCGGAAACTCGATGGTCAACGTCAAATGCAGACCATGATAGGGCAGAATATACGCGGATTTATCGCCTTCACTGTAGGAAATAGGCTCGGTGATGTAGCAATACTTGCGGGGTTCATCGAGCTCAATGATTTCTGCCTGCACAAGTGCTTTTAGAAAATAAGCAGCACTGCCATCACAGATCGGAATCTCAGGGCCGTCTAATTCGATGTACACATTATCTAATCGCAGTGCTGACAATGCTGAAACACAGTGTTCGATCGTTGCAACTTGGAAAAATGGTCCACCTAATGTCGTTTGATAACTGACGGCTTGCACATTCAACGCTGAGACTTTTAAGAAAGGTTTATTCGGCAAATCAGCACGGATGAAATAGACACCCGTGTTAGCGGGAGCTGGCTTAAATCGCAAAGTCGACGACTGACCAGAATGAATTCCAATGCCCGTGACTTCCACAGATTTGCGAATTGTCTTTTGAAAAAACATGGCCAAACAGTATCAAAAAAGAAGACGTTGGTCTATCTGATACTGGCTTCCCCATTTGGAAAAGTCAGTGGCCCAATCAGATCATGGTCCTGGTGTCTTTGGACAAATTGGCAGCAGCAGCTTAAGCTAAGACCTGGAGATTGATGCAGAATGAAGTATCCAGTTTTAGACGAAACAGCTGCCATCCAAAATCTTAAAGCAAAAACGAATTCATCCTGGCAGCACTACTACGCTTTTTTTTCTACATGGTACGGCGGAATTATTAAAAACCCAGGCTATTTATTAACTCTACCGCTCGATGACCATGGAGTGCATCGCGGGGATGGAGTTTTTGAAGCTTTAAAATCAGTAAATCGTAAAATTTATTTATTAAAACCACACCTAGAGCGCCTGCAAACTTCGGCGGAAAAGATTGGCTTAAAACTTCCCTACTCGGCGCAAGAGATAGAGCAGATCCTGCTTCAGACTTTACAAGTTGCCGATCAGTCCGAGACGCTGATTCGTGTTTTTTTAACCCGCGGCCCTGGAAGCTTTTCTGCGAACCCCTATGACTCACTGGCAAGCCAGCTTTATGTCGTGGTTACTAAATTAAGTCCGCCCAGCCATGAAAAGTACCTCCACGGTGTTTCTGCAGGCCGCAGTGCCGTCCCAGTTAAAGAGGGCTTCATGCCACAAATAAAATCCTGCAACTACCTGCCGAACGTGATGATGAAAAAAGAATCTGTTGATCGGCATTTAGATTTTACTGTGAGCTTTGACGAGCAGGATTTTCTAGCAGAGAGTGCAACCGAAAATATGCTTATTGTTGATCGCAATCAGGTTCTGACGCACCCACCATTAGGGCGTATTCTAAAAGGCACCACGATGACTCGTGTTTTTGAACTGGCCAAAAAAAACGGGGTCCAAGTTGCCAGCCGGCCGATCTCTGAGAATGACATTTTGACGGCGTCCGAGGTTATGATGGCTGGTACGACCTTAGATATCCTGCCAGTGACTGCCTATGACGGAAAGCCCGTATCTGACGGAAAAGTAGGGTCTATGGCGAAATCTCTGTTACACTTACTACAAGACGATATGAAACTGGGAACCCCTTTCTAAATCCATCAACAAAGGAGCTTTTGTGACTGCACTAGTTTATTATTTTTTGGCTTTTAATCTCTCGCAAGCTGCTCCGAGCTGTCCGGCTGAAGATCTAAAGGGCTGCCAACAGTATCTGAAGTCTCTGTCACGAAAGACCGGCGACTCAGCGGCATTTGCAGCTGCCTATAACGAAGTTTGCTCTACGAATCCGAAGTTTTCCTGCGTGAAGATTACGGTTCGTGCCGACGTGGCTGTGGAGATGAAAGAGCAGGCTAAAATTCGTGGACCCAAGGCTGCGCTCTACGATCTGATTTTAGATGGAGAAAACTTCATCTTCGTCCTTACAAGCAAATAAACGCCCCCGGCGGAAGACCATAATTGTCATCTGTCGATTTCCTAATCGTTTAAATGGGTTCAATAACGCCCTAACCCCTGGCTGCGCTGGAATGGATTTCGCTCCAGCACAGCGTATGAGAACTCGCTTAAAAAACTTAATTTCTAGTTTTGCACTACCTGCCATCGTCACCGTTTTACAGTTCTCGGGAACTGCACAAGCAAACGATTTCTATAAGTGCATGAGTCTTCATTTAGGCCAGGAAAACACCACGTGGACTATGTTTTTATCCAAATCAGTGTCTGAGGAAATCAACTCCACGATGACTGTCGATCAGATTGTGACTGCGACAACAAGCCAAAAAGAAATTGAAAAACTGGTTACTGATGTGGCCCACCAAAACTTAGCTCGTTTTGTGCGAAATTCGACAACAGCTTTAATGACAAAGCAAACTTACAATTTCAACACGGAGTTCACTCACTCCGTGCGGCTTTTTTCCCGCCATTTGCGCCTGCGTCTAAATCAATTAAAAAATAAGAATTGGAAAAAACCAATCACGTTTCAAATTGTGTTCGCTCCGAGAATTTCTGAAGCCCTATTGGATCGCCGCACGGATGGAATAGTTCCCCGCTTGTCGGTGTTTCCAAAAGATCGCTTTTTAGTGATGGAGCAAATGCCCGCTGCAGATTCAATTCCAGCAACCTTTAACGAGCAGATTGATAAATTGTCAACCGCTGGAATTAACTTATTAGCTCACAAAGCTCTAACGTGCGGCAGTACAAATCCCTATTTGGTTTCTGCGTCACTTTCAATTTCCATCAGCCCTGACATCGAATCAAGTCAGTTTCAATCGCAACTAGTGATTGGTATGCCGATGGGAACCACAGTTCCGTTTCTACAGGCGAACGATCAAATCCGCTTTACCTCAATTGTGATGCCCGATAAACCGAATGACCTGAACTCTGCGACTGGATTTGCACCGCTGTCTGAATTTCCCATGGCTTTTGTGAATTTATCAGGAACTTTAAACTCGACTGAAATTCCGCTACTGATTCGCTTTGGTCCAATCGGCAATTTTACGGCTGGCAGCTGGGAGCGCACCAACGGAGTCATTCATCGAAATAAAGTTCCACGGCTTCGTGGAGTGCCCGTCGGCAAAGGAAAAGATTTGCTGAATGTCGACTTTAGTGTTTTTAACGTTTCTGCAGCAATTGACTATTCTAAATATCAAAACAACGAAGTTTTAGAAATTAAAGAACTTAATTTATATATTTCAGCCGGTTTGAATGCACTGGCAGGATTTAAAGTTGGAATGATCAATAAAAAAGATGTTGATAACCTGTTTCGCAGTGAAATCAATAAAACAATCAAATCGACAATCGAAAACCAAGCCAAAGATTTGAAAACAAAATCAGTCCAGGTGATTGCTGAGAACACGCAGCTTCCACCGACCGAAGTTGAAGCCTTGTTTAAATCCCTATTTTCGGCAATAAAACCGGAACAGAAAAGGTAGACCACGTATGAAAACTAAAAAATCTGGTTTGCTTTTTACTGCTTTATTAATTTGTGCTGAGGCGACACTGGCTCAGGTCACGGTACAGGTCAAGACCCATGATCTTTCCTTTTCACTAGGTCTGCGTGAAAAATTTTATACATCATTTTTAGAGACTCAAAAAGATTTTAATTCTTTTGAAAAAATTGAAGCCTTAAAGATGTGGAAAGAACTCAAAGGAAAAGAAATTCCTAAATTTAATTATTTTGTAACAAACAGTCTTAAGGCGACGATTAGCTCGCAAGCTGTCATTGACTGGTTTAGCCATTATCAAATGACTGGCCAAACAAAAAAATCTGCAGAAATTTTAGCTTCTTATTATTATTCAATGGCTGCATTTATTTGGGAGTCCTCATCGAATCCCCGCTTCACCGAGAGTGAGACTGAAAAACAATCGCAGCAGACAGCAGCAGCAGCTGCGTTTCAAACCGCTAAGCAGATCGAGTTCTGCTTAGGTAAAACAACAGGATCAGCCGGTCAAAATTTAGCTGCCTTATCGGCAATCGTTCAGAACTGCATTTCAAGTAATTCTGGGTTTCAGCCGCTGCTGAATGCCTCGTTAAAAATTATGAATGCGCGAAAGTACACAGGTCCAAACCAAGTCATCAGCCTGAGCGGATATATTCCCGGAAATAAAATTGAGCAACTAACGCAAAACTTTTACGATGCAGATTTTATTAATTACCTAGCGCCGATGACAGCTGCAGTACAAAAAATTTATGCACTAACCACAGTTGAAATGTTTAAACAAAAAATGACTTCACGTGCTGCAGCCCTATCTGACGTGTTCACTGTTGCCGAAGGTTTTCCCGCAACAGCACGCGAGCACAGAAACTGGGCCGCGATAAAGCCCAATGGCAAAAAAAATATCTACGGAGATGTTTTTACAGCCATTGAAAAAGCGCAAGAATCTGTGTTTATAGATGTTTTTTTCTTGGGTGGATCCATCGGTGCTAGCTTAGCCAAGCATTTGATTGCAAATGTGC
>JAYUTU010000096.1:0-2876 GCA_043754975.1 Bdellovibrionales bacterium
TTTTGCTCGGTGATGTCGATGACGATTCCAGAAAGTGAAACGGGTTCGCCGTGTTGGTTGTACTTTGCGTGCCCGCGCGTATCGATCCACCGAATTTCAAAATTTGGTCTTACAATTCTTAACTCATCACGATACGCAGTCTTATTCGCTAAAGCCTCAGCAAGATGAGCCTTCGCTTTTTCACGATCCTCAGGATGTATAAAGCTGTCGATGGCATCATTACTGGACTGATATTCTCTGGCAAATCCAAAAACTTCGCGGGCTTGTTCTGATAAAAGCGTTCTCTGGCTTGGGAATTCGATGGTCCAAGCTCCCATTTTAGCGCTTTCAATGGCAAATTTTAAATTTTCTTCGCTATCCTGCAGCTTTTTACGGGCCTCAACTTGTTCTCGCTGTGTAAGAACTGCTTTTGTTGTTTCTACAACAGCGCAAAAAAGTCCGTCAACCCCGTTATTTTTACCCCGAATAGGACTGTAAGAAAATGTAAAGTAAGCTTCTTCTTTTTCATTTTTTTTAGCGGATCTATTAATTAGAAATCTCATATCCTCTAAGAACACGGATTCACCGCGATCTACCTGAAGAAAAAGAGGCAGTAAATCATGCCAAATATCGGACCAAACAACGTCGAATTTTTGCCCCAGTGATGCCTGATATTTTTCACCGACAATTTCAGCATACTTATCATTGTACAAAAAAATTCTATCTTGTCCCCACGTTACAAACATGGGAAAGCTTGAATTTAGAATTAAAGAAACAATCGTTTTTAACTGTGGATCCCAAAACTCTGGCGGCCCCAGAGAATGCTTTGACCACTCTTTCGCGCGAAACATTTTTGCTAGCGCCGAGTTACCATCAAGAAAACGAAGATCAGCATGTGTCAATTTTACCTCCGCAATTGGCTCCGTAATTGGCACGCCACTAGTCGTACCTTACAGCAGGATTTATAGTCAAATCTGGCTGTGGGTCAAACTGGATATTAAGAAAAATCTCGTTTCCACTGCTTCGGGGTTGATTCGTGGACCTAGTTTTGCACCCAATTGACCCATGGAGAGATACTTATGCTTTATGAATTTTTAAAAAAATACAAAAAAGAAATTTTAACAGATTCAGAAAAAAAGACTCTGGAACTTGCTGGTTCTCGGCCTAGCTCGAGCCAACTTGAAAAAGGACTTCCCATTTTTTACGAGCAGCTGCTCGTGGCACTTAAGCTAGTGGCTGCAAATTCTTCAGTAGATGCCGTCGAAGATAAACCAGCCATGGCAAAAGCTGCACGCCAAAATGATGAACCCGGCATAGTGGATGCGTCAACTCATCCAGAAGAAACTGCGGTTGCCATTGAAGCCGGAAAACATGGAACCGAGTTACTTCGGTTAGGCTACACGCTGTCGCATGTGGTTCACGCGTACGGTTCCATGTGCCAAGCAATCACAGAAATTGCCGCGAAAAAAAATGTTAATATCACTCCGAATGAATTTAATGATCTTAATCGGTGCCTAGATGTTGCAATCGCTGGTGCCGTCACCACATTTCAAGATATGCGAAATGATGAAGTCAGCAACCAAGAAGTTGCGCATCTGGGATTTCTTGCCCATGAACTACGAAACGCACTTGGAACAGTCAAAATGTCTCTTAGGTTAATCAAAGATGGAACAGTGGGCTTCAATGGCAGCACGGGTGATGTTTTGGACCGAGGTCTTGCGCGTATCGAAGTTCTGATTGATCGTTCGCTGACAGAGGTCAGGCTTCGCGTGGAACCAAAAGTAATTCCAGAACCTATTAACGTTCTTTGGCTAGTGAACCAGATTGTCATCACTGCCGAAATTGAAGCGCAAAATCGAAATCAAATTATAGATATTCAAATCGATCAAGATCTGGTTATTGTAGCAGACCGTCAGCTGACTTACTCTGCTATTTCTAATTTAACTCAGAACGCTCTTAAGTACACTCGAAACGGTGGTCGAATTCAAATTCGCGCGCATTCCCAAGGAAAATTTGGAGTCATTGAAGTTGAAGATGAATGTGGCGGTTTACCTGGCCCACCCGAAGATCTTTTTAAACCTTATGAACAGCAAAGCAAAAACCGAACTGGCTTAGGGCTTGGACTCACGATCGTGAAACAAGCAGTGTCATTGAATCATGGAAAAATCGAAGCCCGTAGTCTTCCTGGAAAAGGCTGCATTTTCATTGTCAGTTTGCCAGTCAGTTTGCCAGTCAGTTTACCAGTCAGTTTACCAGTCAGTTTAGGTAAAAAAATGAGTCTAGAAAAAAATAGCCCTGCCATTAAAAAACAGGATTCTAAAGATTTCGTCTAGAACCTCAACATTAAAAGGAGCTAGGAAAAATAGGATCCAAACATTTAATTTTTTTGACTAGGCCTTTTACGCAATTGCTAAAACAAAAAGTGATTCCAGGCAGCTCTTTCGTTACGATCTGTGATACACTTTAAATATGAAAAAAGTTTTTTTATTATTTTTAATTTCACTGATCTCACCGACAGTAGGCGCAGAAACTCTGGTCCAAGAAAAATTAATTGAATTTTACAGCACAGCCAAGAAAGATAAACCCATAGGCACCCTAAAATTAGAAGAATACAAAGATCATGTCCTTGCAATCTTTGAAGGAACAGGCCTTAAAAAAGGTAAATACAGAATTGTAAAACTTGAAAAGTGCACTCGCGCAGCAATTATAAAATGGAAAGCTGCTGATGCACCTAGCGAGCTTTTAAACTTTGAAACAAATTTTGGCGAAATTTCCACAGACAAAAAATTAGTAGAAACCAAAATAAGTGAACTGGAACTCGAGAAATTTCAATTAGGCTTACTTCACGTCGAAAAAAGTATTTTTGCAGTGCTGTCATGCGGGATTTGAGTTTGACA
>JAYUTU010000097.1:0-2871 GCA_043754975.1 Bdellovibrionales bacterium
AAAATAATCAGCGTGCCGTCGGGTTTAGATTCTATGATCTGTGGGTGGCCAAATCCTGCAATAGGCCGGATTTCTTGCGAGCCCTCGGGCACGAAGCAAATAGCCACTGCTGTTTTTTTTGCAATCGCATCTTGGATCATTTGAATATAACGTTCTTCAAAGATTTGTAGTGGTTTCGTCGTGCTCGGAAACAGGTTAACATTCGTTAATGGAAATAAATAAAATTCTGATTTTTGGTGTGACACCCTTAACACTCCGTCATTAGTAGTGTACCTTAAAGTCATGAAAAGAATTATCTTTTTCGACGGTGTTTGTCCTGTGTGTAATGGATTTGTGGATTATGTCTTAAAAAAGGATTTAAAAAACCAGTTTCAGTTTTCGTCGCTGCAATCTCAAAATGCTAAGGCTCACATTCCCGAGCCCTACTTACGACTAGACACCGTGATTTTAAAAGAAAATGACCAACTATTTATCAGATCAACAGCAGTCCTACGTATTTTGTTCGAGCTGGGCGGCCACTGGAATGCACTTGCGATATTTTTATCAGTGATACCCAGACCACTTCGCGACTTCACTTACGATCTATTCGCTAAATATCGCTACCGCATTTTCGGGCGCTATCAGACGTGCCGCATTCCAACTCCAGAGGAAAAGGCACGTTTTCTTGAATAGCCATTAACCAACTATCAGACAAAGTTAAAGTAACTTATCAATAAAATAAATGTCACCCGGACTGATGGAATAGGTCTTCATTTCGCTTGGGGTGCACCAAGCAATTTGATCATGATCTGTGAGCACAAATTCTGGAGTGTGGTCTACGTGATAGCGAAAGAGATACAGCCGGATCCTTTTTGTAGGATAAACGTGCTCCACGACATCAACAAAATGAAGACTAGACTGCTGGATGGAAAATGCGAACTCTTCTTGAATTTCTCGAACGAGTGCCTGTGTTTGGGTTTCACCGATCTCAATTTTTCCGCCCGGAAATTCCCACTGGCCAGACCCAGATTGCCCCAGGCCCCGCCGCGCAATTAAGAATCGATCGTCTTGTTTTCGCTGTAAGGCTAGGGCTACGACCTCGATGATAGATGACATGCACTCCCCCATTTGATAACGTTAACAGATATATGCTTGATTTTCAAAATTCCTATTTAATCATTCTTCTAGCAGGTGTTGCTTTCTTTTTGTATGGCAGCGCCATGGCCTCAACCAGCTTAGAAAAACTATTGACCTCGCGGATAACTTCATTAGTAAACAAAGTTTCAAAATCCTCTCTTCTTTCCATATCCGTTGGCGTTGGGCTCACAACGATCCTACAAAGTTCTGGAGCTGTAACTTCGATGTTGGTTGGTCTTGGAACTGCGCGCGTTATTAAATTACCTCAGGTGATGGGCATCATCATCGGCACTGCGATTGGTTCAACGCTGACAGTGCAGCTGATATCTTTTGATCTCACAAAATATGCTCTGCCTTTATTCGTGCTGGCGTTTACGATTTATTTTTTAAGTAGAAAAAACTCGGTCAAATGTTTTGCCACCGTTCTGATGGGTTTTGCACTCATATTTGTGGGTATAAAAATGATCTCAGAAAGCTCACTTTATTTTTCTAAAATTGAAATGCTTTCTGAATTTTTCCAATCTTTGCGGGATAATTCATTTTATTCATTTTTAGCAGCCATGTTGTTTTGCGCTTTCGTTCATAGCAGTGCTGTGACGATCGGCCTGGCTATGGGATTAGCGTCGGCGGGAGTTATTTCGGTTCACGATGCAGCACTTTGGGTCTACGGAGCTAATATTGGCACAACTTCAACAGCTCTTTTTGCAGCCGCTGGAAGTAATTTTATTGGCAAGCAAGTGGCTTGGGCCCATTTCTTTTATAAAACCGTGAGCGTTCTTATTTTTTATCCCGTTACAGACTATTGTTTAAATATTTTGATGACCTTCGCAACGACCCCAGCCCGAGTCATTGCGAATGCCCATTTCTTTCTTAACATTGCTTCAGCCATTTTATTTTTTCCATTTATTAAAAAGGGATCTGAATTAATTGAAAAAATGTTTCCCAAAAGTGCTAGTGATGAATTTGGAGCCGAATTTTTAACCCTAAATACCTATCAAAACTCAGCCCTAGCAGTTTCGTACTCTCAACGTGAAATTATGCGCATGGCTGATATCGTGATTGGTATGATTCGGGATTCAGTTGTGCTCTTTGAGGAAGAAGACCCAGGGTTGGTCCAATCCATAAAAGACCGCGACAACCAAGTCGATTTTCTGTACCGCGAAATTAAAATGTTTCTACTGGATCACGCCAACAAAAGTGCCACTGTTGTGCATCAGAATGTCATGAATATTATTATGTTTGTCAGTGACTTAGAGCGCGCAGCCGATTCGATTGATATCAATATTCGGACACTAGCCACTAAAAAGCATGCGCTGAAGCTTGAGTTTTCTGCTGAGGGCTGGGTTGAAATTAAAACGATGCATTCCCAGGTTGTCAAAGTGGCTTCAATGGGAATTAACGCCTACGACAATCCACAAATGTGTGAACTAGCCATTCAGTTAAAAAGAGATCTGGCAAAGCTTGAAATTTCATTGCGTGAAAATCATATATCACGGCTCAACAGAGGTCTTCGGGAATCAATCAATACCAGTTCGATTCATCTGGACTTACTTAGCGAGTACCGCCGCATCGCGAGCCTTCTGTGTAATCACGCTTACTCGACAACAAAGGCAAAAGCCTCAGAGACTCCACCGCAAGAGGATCTTTCTTAACCTACAAGAACTGCCCCCTTTAATTGTTGCTGAAGGCCAGCGGATCAATGAGCCGTATGGTTGAATGAGAAAATGGGATCATATCCTGTCGCTTTTAATTCAC
>JAYUTU010000098.1:0-6243 GCA_043754975.1 Bdellovibrionales bacterium
TGGACTGCGGTGAAAAAACTGTAGGATTTCTCAGAGTATCAAAATGATACAGGACTTCGCTGATTTCTAAAAATACCGAAAAGGTAACGTAAGGAAATCAGTCATGGCAAAACAAAAAGGTAAGAAAGCAATTGCAACCCGAGAGCAAAAATTAAAGGCAATTGAAGAATATAAATCTGGAATCAAAACTTCAAAACAAATCGCTGAAGAATTCGGTTCAACTAATAAAAACTTAATTCATGCGTGGAAGTATGAAGTTGAAGAAAAAGCTAAAGGTGAACGAGTTGACGAGCTTAAGAACACGGGCTATTCGTCAGAAGCTGCACGAAGAATTTTAGAACTTGAACAGGAAGTCATTGAATACCAAAAGAAGTTAGCCGAGCAAGTATTGATCAACGACCTTTTAAAAAAACTCCGAAGCCAACCGAACTTTCAACCCGAGAAAAATGTGACTGGGTTGACCGAAATTATCAGAAATTTAAATCAAAAGAAAAAGCCTGTAAGATAATAGGTTTGAAAATGTCGACATATTATTTTGACCCGAAGGTCACGCGCGCCGATCGAGAGATCGCTGCAGCGGACTTACGTGGTTTAATTGAAAACATTCGCGTGACCCATAAAAAAGCAGGCTACCGCATGCTTCAGCATTATTTATTGCGCGCGGGTCATAAAGTTTCAGAGTACAAATTACGTAAAACGATGAAGGAGTTTAAGCTACACATTAAGCCAAAACGCAGATACGTGCGAACAACAAATTCACAGCATGGATTTAAGGTCTATCCGAATTTATTAGAAAACTTTAGACCCAAAAAAATAAATCAAGTTTGGGTATCGGATATCACGTACATCCGAATCGAAAATGGATTCGTTTATTTAGCCGTGATCTTGGATCTGTATTCGCGCATGGTTGTGGGCTATTCGATTTCCAAACGGATTGACGGCGGACTTGCGTTGAATGCACTGAAGATGGCGTACGAGCGCCGTGGCTGCCCGCAGAACGTCATTCATCATTCAGATCGTGGTGTGCAGTATCTTTGTGACAAATACGTTAAGTTTTTAACTGAACATGGTTTTAAAATATCTTGTTCAGCAAAAGGAAACCCTTACGATAATGCGTGGGCTGAAAGTTTTATGAAAACATTAAAAGTTGAAGAAGTTTATCTTTGTAAATACGAAACAATTTTGGATGTGCTAAACAGCGTTCCGGAATTTATCGAAGAGGTTTACAACAAACAAAGAATTCATTCGTCACTCGGTTACGTCACGCCGCAAGAATTTGAACAACAAAAAACATTTGCAAAAAAGAAAAATAAAACGTAACACTATGAAACACAAATCAGCTCAGTCATCTGAGAAACCCTACAGAAATTTCACCGCACTCCAATTACTTTAAATTTATTTATTAAAAATAATGAATTTCGGTGAGATTAACAAAAATTTTTCCATTTAACTCTTGTGGGTAATTAAGCCTACCAAAACCAAGAGGTGGATGTGAAAAATAAAAATTCAAGTCAGCAATCAACACAAGAAGAAGTTAAAACTAAAGAAAAAGTTAGAGTTTATAAAAACACAGGAAAATATGGGGACTACTATTCTGCTAAACAAGGTCAAAATAAAATTAATTTCAGCCTTAAGCAAATTCAGATGGCAGATGAGTATTTTGAAAAATCAAAAAATAAAGGTGAGGGGTTGAGGTTACCCTAAAAATTTAGACCACTTGTAATTAGAGTTTTCCCGCGTCAAACTAGACCAAGGGAGAAGTAAAATGAAGAAAAAGTTCACGGAAGAACAGATCATAAAAATCTTGAACAGAATCCGCAACGGTGAGTCTGCGAAAAATTTGAGCCGAGAGTTTGCTGTTTCGCAACCAACAATTTATTCGTGGAAAAAGAAATTCGCCGATATGACTGTGAATGAGGCGAAAAGATTTCGCGAGCTTGAGCAAGAAAACTCTAAATTAAAGCGTCTGGTTGCAGACCAAGCGCTAGATATTTTGATGCTAAAGGATGTTAATTCAAAAAAGTGGTAGGGCTCAATTCCCAAAGGAAATCGGCGCAATATTTAGTTACAAAATATTGCGTTAGCGTTCGAAAGACTTCAAAAGTCTTGGGCCTAAATCGATCGACGATGACTTACAAGCAACGTAAATCAAAAGACGAAGCACTTGAGCAACGAATGAAGGAACTATCAACCAAACATCGAAGATTTGGTTTGCCGAGGCTTCATTTCTTGCTAAAGCGCGAAGGCCTTGTCGTGAGCCACCATCGCAGCGAACGAGTTTATAAAAAATTACGACTTCAACTAAAAAATAGAAAACGCGTAAAGCAAATGGCGGTGATCAGAGTTCCACATAAAAAAGCGACTTCGCCAAATGAAATCTGGTCCTTTGATTTTGTATTTGATCGATTCGAAAACAATCGAAGTTTAAAATGTTTAACGATCGTTGATGATTGCACAAAACGATCGCCGGGTTTATTAGTTGAAACTTCTATAACTGCAAGGTCGATGATTAATTTTTTCGAATCTTTTCCAAAGCTGCCGAAAAAACTTCGTTGTGACAATGGACCAGAAATGTCTTCGAAAGAATTTATGGACTGGGCATATCGTAGTAACATTGCGATAGAATATATTGAGCCAGGAAAACCTGTGCAGAATGCTTTCATCGAATCGTTTAACTCGCGCTTCAGAGACGAATGTTTGAATGAAGAATTATTTTTTAATTTAGAAGACGCAAAAAAGAAAATTGAAAAGTGGCGAAGGTATTATAACGAAGAACGACCACACTCTTCGATCGGAATGAAAACTCCGAATGCTTTTGAAAAAGAATTAACTAACTCGGAAAAACTCTAGATCCGAATGGCTTAAAAAACAGGGTAACCTCAGGTGAAATTAACCATTTCATCTATGAAAAATACAATTTAGAAAGTCGATAAAATTAATTGTCAAGCGCGTGTCTGCGCAATTCACTTTTCATTTACTAAGTATGTAGTTAATATGAACGGATTCATTGGTGTCAGTGACGGCCGCCTCCACCATATCTGAACCCTGGAAACAGGTCTAAGCTGTTGATATCATTCTACTCTGAATTTCAGAGTAGGTGAAGTCAGGTTCCGTGGTTCAACATGGAATCAATAACTTAGAAGGACGTTGGCGAATTAAGATGTTTGTGGGGATTTGATTGGAAGACAAATTATTAAAAGCAATCCAGCTTCGTAAAGACAATAGTCCGGAACAAGCATTTTTATTACTGACTGAACTTTTAAAATCAAAACCTGACGATGCAATGATCAATTATCAAATGGCTTGGACTTGCGATTTCATGGGCAAGGAAAGTGAAGCTGTTCCTTTTTATGAAAAAGCAATTTCTAATGGCTTAACCGGCGAAGATCGCAAAGGTGCGATGCTTGGGCTTGGAAGCACGTATCGTTGCCTTGCAGAGTATCAGAAATCATTGGAGATCTTTGATCAAGCTGTCAAAGAATTCGCAGATGATCGCTCTTTAAAAGTTTTCAGAACTTTAACACTTCACAATTTGGGTAAATCAGAAGAGGCTTTGGGTCAGCTTTTAATTCAGCTTCTGGATACCACGGGTGATCAATTAATTAAATCCTACGACAAAGCTTTGCGGTTTTATTCTGATAAGTTGAGTCAAACGTGGAAGTAAAACCTTATCGTATAACATATTTATCTCACGTAGAAATATATGTATCTGATTACGCTAAAAGCATTCGTTTTTATGACAGTATTCTTATACCACTTGGCTGGGAGCGATTAATTTGTCAAAAAAGTCATACAACTTATTCAGACGGCGCCATGAAAATTGTCTTTTGTCCGACTGAAGAAAACTATCTTCAACATGGCTACCATCGAAAGAGAGTGGGCATGAACCATTTGGCTTTTTATGCTCAATCGAAAGATTCTGTTGATCAACTTTATCAAAATATTCTGGTTCCTAACGGGATTGAATGTCTTTATGAAAAAAAGCCGAACGGCGAAGAAGACTATTATGCAGTCTTTTTTGAAGACCCAGATCGTATTAAAATTGAAGTTGTATATTCGCCTGGGTACTGTGGTCCTGAACATTGGACTAATCAGTACAATGATGATTTTGACCCGTATTCAGGAATGAAAAAATGATTTCGCCAGCTGCCCAGCAAACGGTAATCAGGACAGCTACTTCAGGCGATGAGAATCAGATAGCAAAAGTCCACATTCAAGCCTGGCAAGAAGCTTACAAAGATCTAATCCCACAAGAATATCTTGATAGCCTTCCTTCTGAATTAGAAGAAAGAATCGATATGTGGAAGCGTATTCTTGCAAATCCTCAGCGATGGGCTTGGGTGGCAGAAACGGATAGGGGAATCGTTGGCTTTGTTTTGTTTGGACCACCTCGGGATGAAAATCGGGAAGGTTTCATTGAACTAGGTGCGATTTATTTGCTAGCTTCTAAAAAAGGAAAGGGAATCGGTTTTTCGCTTTTGTCTGCGGGCTTCAATAAAATGAAAAAATCCAACAGGAATTACGGTAAGGGATCGCCATCCAAAACGACTTAAAGGAACTTATCTCAATCGAGAAGAGATTGAGTCCGTTTTCAAGACTTATGATCGTAAAGGTATAACCTTTCCTGCCTCAAAGAAATTGAAGCACAAAAACAGTGATAAATATGACGCCTTGATTGCTGTATGGACTGATTATTTTAATAAGAAATTTGAAGCGAATCCTTCACTTGATCCTGATGTCGTAAAGGCCTTAATTGCAAGTGAATCTGGATTTCGCGAAGATCCTCCAGAAAATAAAATAGCGTTTGGCATTGCTCAAATCACACTTGAAACATTTAAAGCACTTCAAGATCCAAAAGGTGAAGTTAAGGATTTCATTTTTAACGATATTCGCAAGAAAGACTTAAAAGATCCGAATATCAACATACCAACGGCAGTCAGATGGCTTCATAGAAAGAAGAGATTGGCCGAAGGAAAATTGGGTCGATCAGCAACTGCCGAAGAAATTATTCTGGAATATAAAGGGTTGCTGAAGAGTAAAAGTGACGAGAAGAAGCGAGCTTTGAAAAACTTTAAGGAACACTATGGCGACCTTAAAACGAAATAGTCTTTTATTTTTGGTAGCAGTTTTTTTGTCAGGATGCGTTTCTTCTTCATACAAAGTCGACAGTCAGGATGAGGGAAGAACTCAGATCTTGGTCACTAGGGACAGAGTAATTCTTGAGTGTTACCGTCTTACGGATTACGCCGGAGACATAAAAGAGGCTCATTTATTTTCAATGAATGTCTTGGATGAGGACAAAACAGTTTTGACCGTCAGCCAGGGGAATATTTTAGGCAAGGAAGATTGTTTCAGAAGAATAAATAAAATCGGCAAGATTTTGAAAAATGGAAATAAGATTTTTATTGGTGGCATGGGCAATTTGGACAGACCTCGCGAGACGCAAGAGCGCCGTTATTCATTTCTAGGCCTTGGACAATTCCCAGAGAACGGGCGAGTCTTGCAGTTCATGGTTGTATGGAACGATAAGGGCATGTGCTACAACGCCTATTCAGGTGATCAGAAACCTTGTCCCAGTGACGAGTTTCCGATTGTTAAGTAGTTGGTTGGGGACGATTGGGGTTTCCCCCAGCGCCTCCTTATAATGGTTTTCACCAACGTTAAAAAAGATTTCAAGTCCGTTTGGTTTGATTTCAATTTTATGCACAATAATTTTCATAATGGCCGACTTAATGTGATGATCTGCTTCGGCCGCCTCAATGTATTGTTTCATCCTTTCTTTAAAATCTTCTAAATGCGCAAGCTCTATCGGCGAATCTGGTTTTAGATTTTTTTCTTTTTCTAGGTCAACCTCGAGCAAAACCGAAATTCGCTCGGCGAAGACTTGTATTTGCTTCTCAGTTTGATCACACTTTTTAATGAGCCGATCTTGATCTGAATGACCCGCGCGCGCCAAATACGTTTTTGCAGCAAGCTTCATCAAAATTTCACAAAAACTTTGATCAAAAATAAACTTTTTTACCTCGGCATTTGTGTCTTGGCGCGACCTAGTCCATGATAGTTTTTTCCTTCTGCAAAAAGCCCTTCGAGTTTCCACATTCGCTGTCGAAGTACTCAGGTAATTTTTGTTTTTCAAGTGTTCGCAAATTCCTAATCTGGCCTTTGGTCAGTATTGGTCTATACAATAGGAGAGCTATATAAATATTCATTTGTTTCGTTGAAGCACGTATATGAAAATAGAAT
>JAYUTU010000099.1:0-14431 GCA_043754975.1 Bdellovibrionales bacterium
GACTGAAACCCTGCACGCACCATCAGGGCTGCATCAAAAATTGCAAGTTGGGATGAAATCAACTCATCCGTTAATTGCATAGTCTTTGAATCTAGTAAAGTGACCCGCTGACGTTGGTGCGTATCTAAGCCATACCACATCGTTCCAGCAAATTCGTTAGGGCTAGTTTTCAGGTTGAGCGATTTGTCCATAAAAGTATCGATTAAATTTCGGTAGCCTGTTGTGCCTTTGGCATTTAATTCTTGGTACTCTTTAAGTTTTCCATCGACAGCTGAACCAATAAAAAATTCGCTAATGTACGACGGCTTTAGTTCAGTTCCAGAATTTTTTGCGAGCAACACGGAAATGATTCCCTTTTGAACCTGGGTTAAATCCGCATGCACTAAATCGACGTAACGCAGGTCTTGCGGAGCTTCTATTTGGGCCAATTTGAAATGTGTATCTAAATAGTAAAGATTTATTCCCACTGGAGTTTTAATAGGCTTCCCTTTTGGTTTCCCCATTAAATCCAAAATATTAAATTCAGTTCGAACGCTTTGGCCTTGGCCAACCCATGCAGGTCTTAGCATCTGGCCTGTGCGCATCCACTGAAACTGAAATGGCAACAGTAACCGGTAATCATCAAAAACCGTGTAGGACTGCACTGTCATGTCAGCATTTAGGACCAGTAAGTGATCTTTATACGGGGGAATGCGATATGTTTTCATCACTTCCGTTTCATATTCCATGAAGCGAATAAAATATTCGCTGCGCCCATCACCATCCAAATCAATCCGAACTTTTTGCTGAAAAACGGCATTTTTTAAATTGCCTTTAAACTGAAAACTTTTTGCTGCTCCGATCGTGTACTTGCTATCCTTATAATTAGCTAAACCTAACCGAAATGTATTTTTAATTTTTTGATCCATGGCAAAAACTAAATAATCGCGCACACTTTGTTGGTTATCATAAACCTCGTCGACCAAAGTAAGTGAATCACCCTGACTTAACGCTCCTAAAACCGGAATCACAGAAATTTCTGGGTCTACCATATCTTTTTTTACAGATACGATCACTTCGGCTTTTGTTTCAAATTGCCTGTGAATGATTCCGTTCAATTTAACAGTAACAATGAAGCTGAGCTCGCTGGGTAGCCGCGACAAATACCCTTGCGACTGATCGCGAATGCGAAGGCCTACGGAAACTTCGTTTTCCTGCTGGGAATCCCACGACGAATGGTCTGCATCCATCTGCACAGAAGTGACCTCAGGATAAATACTATCTTTATGACGAGTTTGCACATCCACTGTGATTTCTTCATCTGTCACAGCCGCCCAGAAATTTTTTAATTTAAATGAAAATTGTAAATCCAAATTTTTTCGGTCCCAAGCAATCACTGGAGTTTCTTTATCCGCAGAAAGAATCAAAGGCTGAACTTTCACAGCAGTAGATTTTTTGATATCGAGTAATCCTGAAAGAATATGCTTTTGGTACACTTGCGGAGTCTTTATTTTGGTACCAGGCGTGGTGATGGGTCCGCGAATCACTGCGGTCTCAGGCTGAATACGACGAGCCCCTAAAATAAGTCGTGGGTAAATTTCGTTAGCTGGAATTCCTCGGGACAGCATGTCCGCAACGGCTCCGGTAACAAAAGGGGTCGCCTGCGACGTGCCTGACATGTAATCGTAGCCCTTAAACCCAGGCAATCGGACCGAGCGTTTCTGCATTGGAATTGCAGATAAAATTTCTACTCCTGGAGCTGCGATATCGACGCCAAAACCAAAATTCGAAAAACTAGCAATAGCGCCATCGGGCCTGTGAGCCGCAACGCAGATGACGCCCTTGTACTGACACGGTCGAAGTAAAGCTGATGTGGAATCATTTCCCGCAGCTGCAACAATTAAAATACCACGACGTTGAGCTTCAGCAATAGCCTCGAACATAATTTCTGAATCTTGATCAGCTAGCCATCCTAAGGACAAATTAATTACTTCAGCTTCAGCATGGATTGCATAGATTATTCCGCGTGCGATACGTTCGCTTAAATTATCTTTGCGCCGGTAGCCATTTCGCACATCTTCCGAAGGTGATAAATCAATACTAAATGGTTTTATTGGCTGATTGGGAGCATCACTGAGCACTTGGACAGGAATAATTTCTATATTCTGAGTCACTGACGCTATGATGCCGGCCACGTGTGTACCGTGCCCGATTGTGTCCGTGAAATCCGGGCGTCCGATAATATTATTTGGCGTGTTTGCAATACCCTTATCTAAAACACTCCAGCCTAGGCAATCTGCCGGGTAAATATTGGCTTCTGCCTCTAGATTAGATTCACGACACAATTTTGCGGCCTCTAGCGCCTCGCTATCAGAATCATTATTAATTTTTTCAGTGCATTTTTTTATTTTTTCATAGGCTTCACATTTTAATTTATTTTTATAAATTAAATGCGCTAGATCTGGATGGGTATAATCAATTCCAGTATCTAGAATGGCCACTTTAACTTTTCGCGCCTTAGCAAGTGGTGACAGTTGTGACCGTGCTGACAGTGGCTGAATATCTTCGCCCTTAATAGCTTGTAACCGGTAGGTCTGATTAAGACTTAAATCTATGGTCACATTTTTTCCAGAGTTATTAACACCCCAACGTAAATTGCTGTGTGCAAGGGAACTCGCAGACGCTGCACCTAGTGATAGCGTACAGATTAATAACGGATAGAATACAAAAAAAGAGAAACTTTGTTTCATTAGAAACCCCCTTGGCTGCGTTCAAGCTCTGGCGCAGAAATTCGCGTTGCGCGTGAAAGTATATTAATCAGGCCATTGGCATAATCTGCTTTCTTTTCTGGTGCCCCGAGCACATTTGAAGTAAAAATCGGTTTATCAGCATCCTCATCGCCGGATCGAAAGCCGACGATTTCAACGTAGTAAATAAAATTTTCTTTTCCCAGCTCATTAAGTAAATAAACTTGCGGAATTTTTTCGTCGAGTACGTAAAGGACTTCAGTCATCCAACGATTTCTGCTGCGCAGGTCAGTTTCTGGATATTTTCGTGAAAGCGATACAATTTTTTCGATCCAGGGCTCAAGACATTCGTAGTTTGTTCCTTTTAGCCATGCCGAAGTGGCCTGCGTTTGCTGTTCGTTGAAGTGCCTTGTCTGGCACTCAGCCAAATATTTCTGAAAGCCCGCTTTTTCATCGCCGTTACCGAAAATACGCATCAAGTTAGTAAACACGGCCTTATCTTGCGAATTCGCCTTATGTCCACCGAGCTCACTCAGTTTTTGAAAAAATCTAGCAACAAATTTTGCTTTCTCTGCTGGCTGATCAGCTGCTTCAGGTGCAAGGATTAAGTTTTTCACTTTATCAAGCGCTGTAGGAAGCAAAGTTAAATGAGAAGTCACACGGAAGAAATCTATCTTTTTTACGTTTTGCAAACTGCCCTCTGGAATCAATGGATAATCTGCAAATTTAGTTTCTTTCATATTGGCTTTTACAGTTTCAAGAATTTGATCTAACTGCGAGCGTTTTAAACTCCATCCGCCCCACACATGTTGAATGATCGACACGGACGGGAGCGCCCCAAACCGGTCTTGGGATAATTCTGTATCTGAGCGAATCATGCGCCACTGCGCTTGACCAAACGGCATCTGAGATGGGTTCTGCGACGTGTGCGACAGTGCCGGAGCATACTGCTTGGCTTTACGTGCTAAAATTCCATCAGTGACTTCGAGACCAAACCCAAGAAAGTCGGTGCCGCGCAGTTCGCCCTTACGATGTATGGCTAATCGAATCGGAACATTTTTCGCAGTTGAGCCCTCTGGGATATGCACTACTGGGGCGCTCAGCGTTAACAAATGTTCTTCGTTTAATTTGGAAGCACGGTGCCACAGAATTTTGGTCTGAATTTCTTTCGTTTTTAACTGATGATCGATCTCATATCTGTTTTCAGAAAAATTATATTCCAAACGCTCTGTGCTGGATTGGAAAAATAGATCTCGAAGTACTGAAAAAGCTTTCGCCGATTTGAATACAAAATGACGAACTGTTTTTGCTGCAGGAGCTGCAATTGCGACTTGCTCATCTAATTTTTTCTGTAATTCGGGATCGCCAGCAACTTTAAAACTACCATTTTCGACTCCGGCCATGAACTCAGCGTTGTAATCTAATAAGTAGGCGCTTGTGTGCAAATCTGTTTTTGTCGTCTGCGCCCGAATACGCATTAAATTAATAAAATAATTTGCATCAAACTGAAGTGCAAATGCTTTGGTATTTCCATTTCGAACAAAAATTTGCAAACCATCTGCTGTTCGACTGAATTGAACCTGACGTAACATCACTGCAGTTGCATCAACAGACTGCGAAATTGCAGGCGAGCCAATCGACGTAAAGCCAATAAGCGCATCAATAGCAGCAGTTGCTCCTACCCGGCCCATAATTCCTACAGAATCAGTAATCGTGAAAACTTCGCCGTTTTTCAGAGCTAATAGAAATTCGGATAGCTTTCCATCTTTTAACGGTGAGGTTAACTTTTCCAAATGTGAGGGAATATACAAATTCGACCATTTTTCGTTTTTCACCTGCGAAACATTATCTAACGGACGAACGTGAGTGTAGCTACGCACGTAGCCAACATTGGCACCAAAATTACTGGTTACCCCACCCGTTAGAAAGTGCAATCGATTGTAACCAATTCCTGCAGTTAAACTGATTGTATCCACTAATTGAATCGGCGCCTCGCTCCCGTAGTAAGTTCCTGTGCTTATGATTCGATTGGCTGTGAAATTAAGGCCAGCATTAATTCCTGAAACGTATCCCACTGGAGAAATTCCTGAATCCGTTAGCTTAAATCCAGTCACTGCAACTTTTTGGCTGCTAACTAATAATTTCTGTCCCAATTGATTTAATCCAACTTGGATTGCTGCTGACTGTGCCTTAACCGACATGTACTTTATCAAATCCGCTGTTTCAAAAGGCGATGTGCGCTCGCCATGGGAGAATCGCTGTGGATACCCAGAAATTTGCTGAACCATCACTTTACCGGCAATGACAACTCCATCATCTGAGTTAATTTCTTTCAGCGGCACGGCTTTAATCTGGAGTAGCTCTGGCCACTCTTCTTTTTTGAAAACAGATTCAACAAGATTCGTCATGCGTAAAATTAATTTGGTTCGAACCAGCTGCTGCAAAGACTTCGGATAACCGCTGGCGACCACAATTTCATCCCAGTCAGCATCTGTTAATTTTGCCATTCGTCGTAATGCCCACTGCACATCATCGTGCATCGTTTTTCCGTCAAAATAGATACTATTAAAAAAGTTTATTTCGATCCATTCACCACGAATCTCTGCAGCTTGCGCTGAAGCTCGGTTAAGACTTTCACCTAAGTCACCGACAGCGAATGGGACTATGAGCGCTCGGAATGCCCGCTGAGTCGCAAACTCGGACAACGTATTTTCATTCGCCGGAGTTAACCCATCGAATAGTCCTGGTACATTGGGATTAATTTTCTCTAAATAGGCACCGTTGATAACTAAGGTAAAATTTTTCTCGTTTAAATCAGTGATGAATTTTCTTTTAAAAGGCTCAAGCGAAAGACAGTTATCATTCACGTCACTAGGACCATTTTCGCAGAATGTATGATTAATGAATTTTTCCATCTGCTCTTTCGAGCTAAATTTCAATCTAATAGTTTTAAAGTATTTAGGTGATTCTTGATAATATCCAAGCTTTCGTAAAAGTGCGGACTTGATAAGACTTGCGTGAATATTTAAACCAAATGTCAGTGCGAAGCGAACGTTCGGTTGATTTGCAGGTTGAATGAAGACGCTTGAAATACCGATTTCACGAACGGTTCCGATGTAATCGTCAAAAACAACGGTCTCGGTCAGGCCTGGCATTTCAGCATGCAAAAGGGGATCAACTGCAGAAAACTTTCTATTCTGCCAATAATTGTCTTCGATCGGATTAAGCCTAGACAGAGCCTCGATGCTTTTGTTTTTTTGATAGATGGCCTGTAGATCTGCAGTCGATAGCTTTTTCCCGTTTTGATCCACTAGGTTAAACGCGGGTTTGATGAATGTATTCAATGGGATACTAACGACGCCTTCAGTTGCGCCAGCAGTCAGCGAAAAAAACAGAAAGCTGAAACTAAGACTAAAACCCAGATTGAATTTTTTCATAGATACCTCATGGGATATCTATACAGCGAATTAGATGCCGAGAAACTGTCTCGGTATAAGACACTAATAAAAATAATAGCAAAAACTACTTTATGAAAATATGAAACTCATTCAATGACAAAAATGTATCTTGAGTTGGGTAATACTCTAGGCTTGAGCTTAGCATTTGATCCCGAGCAATTTCTATTTCACGGGCCTCAGAAGCACTAAAATTATGTCCTAGAAACGCAAAGTACAGTGATCCATTTGCAGTGGCTGTTATTCCAGCCAGATTCAGGGTTGGTTTTTCAAACAGCCGTCCTGTTTTAATAACAACCTGATTTGTGAAGCCCAATCGTGATTCAAAGGTTCCGCCAGCATCTTGCGCTGGGTTGTACAAAAAATGACCCAAATTTAATTGATGTTTTGCCGCTCGTTGATCGATGTAATTGAGGACTCGCAGCATGGCAGTGCAAGTTCCTAAATTGTCATTGCGAATTCCACGAGATATATCAGCAAGTCCTGAGCCCGTGTAAAGGACTAGCTCTTTTTCAGTCAGCTTTAACTCAGTGCTTTGAAATTTTCTAAATTCACTCAGGCCACCCAAATACGAAAATAATGCATCGGTTAAGTAATTATTTGAATACACGTTCAGATTTTTTAAATATTTGAGCAACGTAGAGGAAGTGATCTGAATTTTTTGTGGATACATGCTTGCATCCACAGTGCTTGCTAATTTTAGTTCAACATTTTCAACCGAAAATGTTTGAGGAATATCGACGGCCAGGGCACGAGCCTGAGCCCAAGTTTTTAGTCGCTTGCTAGCTGCTTGAGTCTGCGTCGACCAGTTCGCAGAATTTAAAATGAGTTTTAAATTCTCAACAGTCTGAGACGAGCTAATAGGTACTTGTTCAAGTTCAATATGGGGCTGCGACAGGGCTGATAAATAAATCCGAGTGGTTTCATCAATGACTAAATTTCTTAATCGAACCACACCACTATTTTTAAGTAACGCCAGTGAATACAATATTTTTTCAAGATTAAAAACTGGATCGAGATTCGTTTTTAAATAGGCATCAAAAACTCCTGGCTGCTGCGGAACGGGCTTTAAGTGCCATGTGCTTTGAAACTGATGATCTGGTCCTAGTTTTTTAAGTGCCCAAGCTGTTGTGATGACTTTAGAAAGTGAAGCGAGAGGATAAAGTTTTTGGTCACGAAAGCCACTGTATGAGCGATTATCGTTGGAGAGAACCTCGCAGTAACTGATGCGATTATCATCCTGGAATGGCAGTGACCGAGTTATAATAGCTGCAGCGTCGGCTGATGGCCTTTGAATGGAGTTAATCTGATTTTCAGCATCTAGTTGTCGTGCACTTTGCGGCTCGCAGCCCAGCAGCAAAGCCGCTAGGAATAGCAGTGTCATGATGAATTTTAACTTGAGGTTGGACGTGTGTAATTGCATGCAGCTTGATTTATAAGCTGCGGCTAAAAAATAACAAGATAGATGACAAAATTAGTAAAATCTACAAACAATACGACACTATGTCGCAAGCTCAAACGTCTACACCCAATTTAAGAACGATTTACAATTTTAAATTAACTAAGATTATTGATCATACCCCACAGATTCGGGAGCTCTACTGTGAGGTCCAAAATTTCTCAGCCTTTCAATTTAAGGCTGGGCAATTTGTTATGTTGCACGTTCCGGTTGAAGGCGGAAAGCCAGCTTTACGTGCTTATTCCATTGCGTCGACAGATCAAATTAAAAATGGGTTTAAACTTATCTTTAAATTTGTAGAGGGTGGGATTGCTAGTAAATTCGTTTGGGCTCTTCAAGGCGATGAAATTCTTAATATGACAGGGCCGTTTGGAAAAGTCTTTTTTCAAGAGCCCCCAACAGAGCAAATTGTATTTCTCAATACCGGCAGTGGAATTTCACAACACTTCAGCTTTTTAGAATCAAAAATGCAGCAGTATCCCCAGCTGAAATACAAACTCTTTTTTGGTGTTCGTCACGTGGCAGACATCTATTATGAAAGCGAATTAAAGAGATTACAGTCACAGTTACCAAATTTTGAATATCATTATGTATTAAGCCGGGCCGATGACTCGTGGACTGGTCAGCGAGGCTACGTGCAAGATTGCTTGAAAGGTTTTGATTATAAAATAATTCCCACGACATTTTACATGTGTGGTAACGGTGCAATGATTAAAGATGTTAAGAAGCAGCTTTTTGAAATTGATGGGATTGATAAATCGAAAGTGTGGGCTGAGGCCTTCGATTGATTGCTGCCTACCGCAGATTAAACTCCTATAACAAAGCAGTTCTTCAACTTGTTTTAGCGGGTAGCATTTGGGGATTGTCCTTCATCTGCGTCCTTTGGGCCCTGAAAGATTTCTCTACTTCAACCTTAATTTTTTGGCGCTTTTTGTTCGCATTTTTAATCGGTGAACTTTTACTTTTTATTTTTAATCCAAAAGAATTTAGAAACTCAATGCCAGACATTAAATTGTCAGTTTTTTCCGGTATTGCTCTGGGAGCTTCACTTTTATTGCAGACACATGGACTGCATTTTACAACAGCCACGAAATCTAGCTTTATCACGTCGTTGTATGTGGTGCTGATCCCATTTGCCAGCTACATTTTTTATAAAAAACAAGTCAAAGTTTCGCACATTATCTGCGGAGCACTAGCATTTATTGGAATGGCATTTTTATTAAACCTGCACTCTGAAACAGATCTTAATTTTAATGTGGGTGACTTACTTACTTTTGGTTGCGCAATCACATCAACCTTTCACATTATGTTTGTAGGATCTGCAGCTAACAAAGTAAAAAGTGGGTTTCGTTTTAATACCTATCAAACATTTTGGGCTTTGATACTCTCGCTACCGTTTCTGATTTATGAAATGAATGCCCAGCAAATACCGATTTGGCCAGCACACGTGGAGCTACGTTCAATACTTAGTATTTTATTTTTAGCGGTATTTGTTACGTTAGTTGCCTTTTATTTGCAGATTTTAGCACAAAAAAGTCTGACAAACTCCACTGCTAGCCTGCTGTGCTTGCTCGAGGCACCGAACGCATTTTTATTTGCCTACCTCATTTTGGGAGAAAAATTAGTAGGCTTTCAAATTTTGGGAATCGTTTTAATATTAGGAAGTTCGTTTTTGTCGGTTTTCATAGATCGACCCAAAAATGGAAGCCCCTAAAATAGCCGCACCTGTCAGCGCCGTGACCCATTCCGGAAAATGAAAAAAGTGATCAAGTAACATGAATAACGCCAGGGCTGCTAAGGCGTAAAAAGCGCCGTGCTCAAGATATTGATACTGATCTAATTTTTCATGATCCACTAGATACAACGTTAAGCCCCGTACGAAAAAGGCTCCAACGCCAAGACCAATCATGATCTCATAAAGTTGCTTGGTAATAGCGAAGGCTCCGATAACTCCATCAAAACTGAATGAAGCGTCTAAAACTTCCAAGTACAAAAATAATCCGAAACCAGAACTCATCCATTTTACATTTTTCATTTTGTCGTCACCCAGAAGCTCACTGAGTCCGTGAACTACTAAATACGTGATGATTCCATACATTGAAGACACGATAAACGTCGACTGCAGTGCAGGTTCCATAAATTTGTAGATCACCATAATGATAATTAGCGCCAGCATAATTTCAGAACTTTTGACAGTTGCAAACTTAGCAAATGGGCCCTCGATAACTGAAAACCAATGCATATCTTTTTTGGCATTTAAGAAAAAGTGAAGTGCCACCATCAATAAAAAGGCGCCGCCATAACTGCTTACGGATAGATGCGCGTTCACCATCATTTCGGCATACTGTTCAGGTCGATTGAGTGCCATGGAAACAGAATCTAGTAAGCTTATACCGCCAGCAATAGAAACAATAATCACTGGAAAAATAAATCGCATTCCAAAAACGGCGATCAACATACCCCAAAGTAAAAATCTTTTTTTCCAAACTTCATCCATTTTTTTAATAACTGTCGCATTTACAACAGCATTATCAAAAGAAAGTGAAATTTCCAGCACACATAAGAGACCTACTGTGAGTAGCGAGTGAAATAGAATTCCAACATCGGGCTGCCGGTTCCAGGATAAAAGTCCAGCCAAAGCCAGACCAAGGACGAGGGAGATTAACGGAAATTTGAGATATTTATACATAGTGGAGCCATTTTCCAATAATTTTTCTAATTTTCAATCAAAAAGCATCAAGTCTAACTGGCTCTAAGTCGATAGCGGACATAACAGACAAAAGTTGAGTCTGTATGACGGAGGTCCAATGAAAGCTGCGAACACTAGAACATCAAGTCGGCCGATTATTAAAATGATCTTGATACTTGCTTTTTCTTCTTGCAACCCAACCCAGTTCAGAAGCGTGGCAAATGTTGCGTCTTCTTTTGCAACTGAACCTGCGTTTGAAATTCCACTGGATCCAGAACTGCCAGTTGTGGTTACAGAACCGCCGATCGTTCTCGAGCCGCCGCCAACTGTTGAACCGCCGGTAGCTGCAGAACCGCCAGCTCAGCCAGTACAAAAAAGCGGCGATTGTAAAACCGATTCGTCGACAGAGCTTTTATCGTGTATGAACTGTGTCGTTCCACTAAGTCCAGCAGCGCCGCCCCAGTTATCTGAAAAAGGCAAGGCCCTGCTAGAAATTATGACCCTAGGTTGCAGCATTCCAAATAAAAGTGCTCCGAAGGGATACACTCCCCCAACGAAGCAAGAATTGTTAGCGCGATTAAATCGTTTATCCCCAACTCTTTATCCTGATACGCCCATGACTGCAGGTCAAAAGCAAGTGATCGACGGACTGCAAACCGATCCAAAACTGCAACAAAAAATGTTTGGCGGCCTTTGGTATCAACCGCCTTATTCTGATCATTCAGAAACTTATTTTGGAATTTCAACAGCAGAAGCCGTTTACAATTTATGTTATAGCACGACCAATTTCACACCAACCAGTGCGCAGCCGTTGCAATCGAAGGAATATTTAGATTGTACGTATCATGGCAGTGGCTGCAAAGAAAAGCCAGATTACGTGAAGGCAAATATTTACCGCGACCAACTGAATTTGGCGATGAAAGAATCCATTCGAAATCCGTATGTTGCACCAGCTTCATCACCAGCAAAAAAATGCAAATGGGAAAACTTTGAAGGCGACTACGATTTGGGTGGAGAAGCCGTTGTGGAGCGCTGGCTTGCAACTAATTACAAAGTTGGTATGGAAATTGGAAATTTAGCTGGCCGCTGTGAACGCGTCCTTGCAAAACCAAGCGGAGCTGACAAACCACGCGGACACGTTCGCATGGCTGGATATACTTGTTTTTAACGAGCCAACAGAGACTGCAAAAATTTTGCGGTCTCGCTGCGTTTTACTTTTGCAACCACTTCCGGGGAGCCCTCAGCAACAATTTCTCCGCCGTAAATGCCACCATCTGGCCCAATATCAATGATATGATCACAAGTTTTTACAACTTCCAAATTATGTTCGATCACAACGACTGTGTTTCCCTGATTCGTTAACTCATGCAAAAGCTCAACAAGTTTTCTAACATCATCGAAGTGCAAACCCGTTGTCGGCTCATCTAGAATATACAAAGTTTTTCCGGTACTGCGTTTAGAAAGCTCTTTCGAGAGTTTCACTCGCTGAGCTTCGCCACCAGACAAAGTCGTTGAGGACTGACCTAGTGTCATATAATCAAGTCCCACTTTATTTAAAGTTTCTAGTTTTCGGTAGACATGGGAATGATTTTTAAAAAACTCTGCAGCTTCTTCGACATTCATATCCAGTACATCGGCAATACTTTTATCTTTGTATTTGATGGCCAGCGTTTCCCGGTTGTACCGACGGCCACCACAGGTATCACAGGTCACAAAAACATCGGAAAGAAAATGCATCTCCATGCGAATCTGCCCATGCCCCAAACAGGTTTCGCACCGCCCGCCTTTGACATTAAAACTAAATCGCCCCGGTTCAAAGCCCCGCAATTTTGCATCGGGTAACGATGAATACAAATCCCGAATCAATGGCAACAGTCCCACATACGTTGCAGGTGTTGAGCGCGGCGTTCGGCCAATGGGACGCTGGCTGATATCGATCACTTTATCAATCAGTTCCATCCCTTCAATTTTCCGGTACGGAGACGGAACTGCCAACGAGTTATAAAATTCTTTGGCTAATATTTTATAAAGAGTATCAATGACAAGCGTGCTCTTGCCACTGCCAGAAACTCCGGTGATTGCAGTGAGTGTTCCCAATGGAATTTTTAGATCTACATTCTTTAAATTATTTCCAGTCGCGCCGCTGAGTTTTAAAAACTTCCCGGTGCCAGGCCTGCGAGATTTTGGCAGAGGAATTCTTTTTTTACCCGAAAGATACTGTCCAGTAATCGAATTGGGGTTTGCTTCCAGCTCTTTTGCAGTTCCAACGGCCATCAATTGGCCACCTAACTTTCCGGCGCGCGGCCCTAAGTCGACAACAAAGTCGGCATATCGAATCGTATCTTCATCGTGTTCAACTAAAATAATTGTGTTGCCGCGCTCCTTCAGTTCACCAATGATTTCCAATAATCGGTGATGGTCTCTGGGATGTAAACCAATACTGGGTTCATCCATAACATAAGTGCAGCCAATCAGAGCTGAGCCCACTTGAGTTGCTAGGCGAATGCGTTGCGCTTCGCCGCCCGATAAAGTTCGGGCTTGGCGCGACAGGGATAAATAAGAAGTTCCCACACGTTTCAAAAAATTCACACGCAAAAGTATTTGCTTCATGATTTTATCAGCAACTAGTTTTTGCTTCGCAGTCCAAGTTGTTTTAGGCAACCATTCGGAAAGCTCAAGCAGTGACATATCTGAAAGCTGTGCAATATTTTTACCGTTAATTTTTATACTCAAAGGCTCTTGTCGTAACCGAGTTCCCTGACAGTCAGGACACGAGCTTAAAACAATTTCTTCGCCTTCCTCTTCGTCAGAATCCTCTTTTACTTTTTGGCCTTTATAAGAATACTTCACTTTATCTAATTTTTTCCCGCCCACATCTGAATCCGAATACTGCTCGTCTTCAATCAGGTCCAATGTGCCAAGCCCTTTACACGTCTGGCAGGCGCCTCGGGGATTATTAAAACTAAAAAGCCGAGGTTCCAAATCAGGAAAACTAAATCCACACACGGCACAGGTCGAATGCAGCGAATAACTAGTGCGCTCTCCATTCATGGTTTCGATGATCACGCGTCCCGCTGCCATGGTCAGTGACGTGTTTATACTTTCGCTGAGGCGGTGCTTGATTGTATCTTTAAGAATAAGTTGATCAATAACAAGCTCAACATCATGGGTTTTTGTCTTTGCCAGACGAGTTGCTTTTTCAAGTTCGATAAACTGACCATCGACTTTGGCTTTAATAAATCCTTTTTTTGCCCAGCGCTGAAATTCTGCTAAGAATTCACCTTTTTTCGCCTGAGCAATTGGCGCTAAAACATAAAATTTTGTACCCGCTGATTTTTTAAAAACCTCATCGATAATTTGCTGCGGCGTTTGCGAGGACACCGGAATTTGATGAACAGGGCATTCTGGAGTTCCCACTTTGGCAAACAGCAGACGCAAGTAATCGTAAACTTCAGTAATAGTCCCAACCGTCGAACGTGGGTTTAAGCCAACAGATTTTTGATCGATCGCGATGGCTGGACTTAGGCCCGTCACAGAATCGACATCAGGCTTTTTTAGCTGCTCGAGAAAATTTCTAGCGTAAGCCGATAGGCTTTCCACGTAACGGCGCTGACCCTCAGCATACACAGTATCAAATGCTAATGATGATTTCCCTGAACCACTAAGACCTGTAAGTACCGTAATTTTATTTCTAGGAATGGTGATCGAAACATTTTTCAAGTTGTGTTCACGCGCTCGTTTAATCACGATGCCGTCCGGCGAGGTCTCAGGACTAATTAAAAGCAGTGGATCAACAATGGTCTTTTTGGGGGCTTTAGCCATCTGGCTACTATTTCATTGCTGCTTGTTTCTGACAAGAAGGACATTGTCCGTAAAGCTCGAGTATGTGGGACGTCAAAATAAAACCGAAATGCTCTGCAACTTGTGCTTGCAGCTTCTCAATTTTGGGATTTTCAAATTCGCAAATCCGACCACAACCTGTGCAAGTTAAATGATCATGATGATGCTGAGTCGTTAATTCATAACGTGATGACTGGCCACCCATTCTGACCTCGGTCACAAAATTTTTCTCAGCTAGATTTCTAAGAAATCGATACACTGT
>JAYUTU010000100.1:0-2857 GCA_043754975.1 Bdellovibrionales bacterium
GGCCGCCAGCACCAGCTGGAAACGATTGGGGATTTTTTCCAGGCAGTCTTCAACTGTGATGCGGGCCATGATGATCTCCGGTAAGCGTATAAATTTCAGGTGATTTGAAGGGCTTTGAAAGTTTCTGCTCTGGCAATGCGCTGGGCAGAAAACTTGAGCCGCTGGGCGTGAACAATGGTTTTCAGGTCGAAAACTGCACGCTCAAACAATTCATTGATTATAACGAAATGAAATCTACCATGTTGGATGTAGCTACTAACATTAGTTATTACTTCAGTTCGCGCACGCCCGGATTGATATCTTCAAGAACCGCATCAACATTAAAGGGAAACTCAAACCCAAAAGCCTCACACCAGTCATAAGCCAATGAAGCTGAGTAAGAGTCCAAAACCCGTTGCCGACATGTTAAGCGATGACCAAAAGTTTCATCGCCAATGCCAACAAGTTCACAACCTACGCAAGGCGATTGATAATCAATCGAAATTGCCAATGGTTCATGAGCTCCTACAGCAAACCAATATTCCCCAAGCCTAATTACCGTTAAAGGTGGCAACAGATTTGCAACCCACATCTCGGGCGTGTATTTAAGCCGAAATTTTGAAAGAACGTCATAGGGCAACTCTCGCAGGCTTACTGTAGGTAAAAGCTGTGTTGGCGAAATATAGACTGTTGGCAAACTGGAATCAGTTTGAGGATTTTCAAGTCGCTGAACTATACGACTTGCTATTTCGTCAGCGGTTAGCAGGGTTGAATCGAATACAAGATCAAAGTTTCTTAAGTTTGCCAAGTCAGCGCCGTATCTGATGGAAAACCTCTCCCGCTCTAACTTGTACCGTGCTTGCAGGAGTAAAGCGGCCTCTTGAATGCTTGAATAACCTTCACCCGTCCGCTGATCCCGAATCACTCTTGAAGCTGCCACGCTGGTCGGACAAACAATGAATATTTTTAGGGATCGAGGTAAAAACCTCCAAGCTAACCTAGAGTCAACAACAAAACCGCTATCAGACTTTGCAAGCTGAAGCGTTGCAGAATCAATTTCTATATCAATAGATTTGTCAGTTTCAGACAGAGTGTTCAGATCCAACGTAGTTAAACCTTTTGATTCAGCAATCTGTCGTTGTATCGCCCCTGTCGATGTGTAGGGGAAACCAATCTTTTGAGCCACTAACTTAGCAACAGTGGTTTTGCCACAACCGGGCTCTCCGGAAATTGTAATTTTTACACCTACTCCCATATTTTCGATTTCTTCGTAATTCCTAAATAGGCCAACTTCACTCGATCAAACATTGGAGATTTATTGGGAAGGTTAAGCTCAAATCCATATGATTCAGATCTTGCTGATCCAACCAACTTATGGTCAATTAGGATTCGGCCTAACGCAGTATCTTCAACATCTATCAAAAAACAGGTATTGTAAAGCGGTAAATCATGCACAAAAATGCGTAAGTTATCACCAGCTTTGCCCAATGAGCGCTTAAGTTTCAATAAACCAGCCAGATTGTTTTGCAACTGAGAAATAAAAAGTTCCGGCTCAACTGATAGGAAGTTAGCGACTGCCATAGCAATTTCCCTTTGTCCTGGGTCAAGTAAGTAGCATTCGACGACTACTTCGCGTTGAATCATGCGCTCAATATCTCCACGTGCAGTGCTTTGGTCTAGAGTGTAAAACTGTAAACCAAAATATCGAAACGTTCGATTTGTTTGACATAAGTAATTTGTCAATGTCCCTAGTGATTTACTTTGGCTTGCTCGGTCAGAGTAAAAGCAAATACCTCCTTGCCAAACGAATTCACGTAGAGTGCTCATTGAGTTTGAAATGCGCCTCTTAAGCCGTTTAAACGTTGAAAAAAAAGCTAGAACTGCTACAAGAATGACGCCGCCTAGAGCTTTGCCAAACGCATCATTCGCAATTACTAACCAATCTAAACTGCTGAAAATAGAAGCAAAAAAATCGCCCATCATGTCGCTCGCTTAGCAACCAAGCCGACGTAACGCCCACTGCCAGTCAAGCGCCAAAAGAATCTATCTATTGCACCCAGAGCAGTTCGTTCTTCGCATGGGAAACTGCACGACATTAAAACTTCAAATTTATGAAAGGCTAATCGTTGTGCCGATTTGTCTTTTGAAATTTGTTGCTGGTATCCATATCGCCATTTACCAATTGCTGCGCCTATAAGCTGTTCAAGGCAGTAGATGCTGAAAGTGTTTGATTCGACCAGTAAAAGGGTAGACTCGAATTTCATGTGATTTTGCAAACTCTGAAGGCACGATTTGGGATTGCTGAGATGTTCGAGAACGCCGAACGCGAGAAGGATGTCGTATTTTTCTGATAATTCGAAGGGTCGTTCAAGATCGTGCTCTAGAAACTTGCCATTGAACTCTTCTGTCGTTTCAATAAAGCGCATTCCAGCAGAATCACTTTTATCAAGACCTACGATTACCGCAGAGCCAATCAACTTCGCAATGTAGTTTGAAACGGTACCCGCACCGCATCCAACTTCAAGAATTTGAGCTTTAGAAGTCGTAGGAAAAAATTGTGCGAGTCCCACAACATTGTCGAGCTGGTCAAGCTTATGCTTAGCCTTTTGCTGCCTTAATTTCATTTGGCCATAGGGATAGCTTTTCCAGACTTCATCCCAAATAAAAAAACTCATGTCATATTTCCTTATTTTAACTACCGGATTACTACAGAAGGGTTGGAATTCACTATTCGATGTTTTGTACCTGCTCGCGAATCTGCTCTATCAGCACCTTCATGTCAACAGAAATGCGCGTCAATTCAAGCGATGCTGATTTGGACCCCAGCGTATTGGCCTCGCGGTGCAGTTCCTGAATCAAGAAATCAAGCCGCTTGCCC
>JAYUTU010000101.1:0-6234 GCA_043754975.1 Bdellovibrionales bacterium
GTTGTGTCGTTGATTGAATGACAGCAGCGCCAGCTCCGTCTGCAAAGAGAGACGCGATCTTGTAATCGTCAAAATTAAGCCATTTGCTCATCGCATAAGCGCCGACCACAAGGATATTTTTATATTTTTCATCGGCCTGAATGTATTTACTGGCTAAATCACAGGCGGTTACAAAACCGGCGCACGCAGAATTAATATCAAATGTGCCTGCATTTTTAGCTCCTAATTTATACTGCAGAACTGATGCAGTTGAAGGAGATAAATAATCTGGAGTGTCAGTCGCAACAACGATTAAATCTAAATCACTCGCAGTAATATTTGCATTTTTTAATGCTTGCTCAGCTGCAGGAATGATTAAATCACTGGTGCGCTGATTTTCTTCCATCCAGCGCCGTTCTTTAATATTTCTTGATGATTCCAGAAAAGTTCCGATATCTTTTTTGTAAAGATTATCAAAGAAAGAATTGGGAATTACTTTTGTAGGAGCATAGTGCCCAGTGCCCCGGATTGTCGCATATCGCCTATTTACCACGTGAATACTCCTTTAAACGAAGCTGAGTTGTACTTGTGGAAAGTGCACTTGGGTACTGTTTTATACTTGGCGTTACAATGGAAAATTTACTCCATCATTCCAGTTGACCTCATGGCGTGCGCAAAGCAAAACAAGCAGTGCATTACAAAAAAACGTACGCCTCTACGACCCTCTAATGAATACTTTTAAGGAGATTCAAAAATGTCTAATTTAACTTTCACATTTAAAAATAAAAATGCTGTCGTTACTGGTGGCGCTCAAGGCATCGGTTTTCAGATCGCGCTGTCATTTTTGCAGTCCGGTGGAAACGTTGCGATCTGGGATTATTCTCAACCAGCGCTTGATGCTGCAAAAAAAGAATTGGCAACATACGCTAGCCAAGTTCACTTTGCGCAGGTCGATGTCACACAAAAGGAATCCTGCGAAGCAGCCGTGCTGGCGCTACCTTGGACTTGCGATATCTTGGTAAACAACGCTGGAATCACACGCGACAAATCTTTCGGAAAAATGACATTCGAAGATTGGAACGCTGTTATTACTACAAATTTAACAGGCTTGTTTAACGTAACAAAAACGTTGTCAGAAAAATTCACGGCCACTTCAATGCAAAAGCGCATCATCAATATTTCCAGCGTTGTTGGTCTATATGGTAATTTCGGTCAGACAAATTATGCTGCTGCAAAAGCTGGTGTGATCGGTATGACGAAGACATTGGCGAAAGAGCTCGGTCGTAAAGGTTTTACTGTCAATGCAGTTGCTCCAGGTTTTATTGCGACAGCAATGACCAACGCAATGCCTAAAGAGACCTTAGATATGATGGCCAGCAAAGTTCCATTGGCACGATTAGGATCGACAGCTGATATCGCTAATGCTGTTCTATTTTTATCGTCGGAACAAGCGGGATACATCAATGGAACTACCATCAGTGTTGATGGCGGAATCGTATTATAATTTATAAAATGAAAAGTATAAGGGGAAATATGTTGAAACTATTAATTACTGGAATTCTGTTTTTTGGACTGACGGCAAAATCTTTTGCATTTGAACTGAGTAAAGATTTTAACGGATTCGTTACCATCGAATCGACTGATCTGTACGTGGAGTATTTAGCTCCGCAGGAGGGCAATCCAACGGTTGTCTTACTCAACGGATTAACTTACAGCACCCGCCAATGGGACAAAATGACCGCAGTCTTGAAACAGATGGGCCTGGGAGTTTTACGCTACGACATGAGTGGAATGGGTCAAACTCTTTTAAAATACACAGTGAAATATGAGCCCTATCACTACGCTAACCAAGTCGTCGAACTGGACCAATTGTTAACGGCGCTTGATATCCCGAAGCCGTACAGTTTAGCCGGCCTGTCTTACGGAGGTGGAATTGCAGCAGCCTATAGTTTTAAGTTTCCTAAAAAAGTTAAGAACGTAATTTTAATGGCGCCGTACACGGCTGCATTAGAGAGCCAAGATCAGTGGATCAAAACCCAAATTTCAGTGGCCCGCGCAATGTACCCTTACAACCCGCATACAAATGATGAGCTTTACGATTATTTCTTAAAACAAATCTGCTACACGACGTATCCGGCGCTCGAGCCAGTTGTGCTTGAAAATCCGTATAAGTTGGAAGCAACATTTCGGTTAACCCAAGGCATTCGTAAATTCAATGTTATGGATGAAATCGATCGTTTTCCAAAAAACTCAGTGCATTTGATTATTGCTAAAAAAGACCAATACATTCCGCAAGCAGTATTGAACGCATTCTGGGATGCCATTCCAGAGGCCTCTCGTGCTAGCCGTATTTATGTTGAAAACTCTGAGCATAAAATCCCAGAGGCAGTTCCACAAAAAGCAGCTGAAATCATTCGCGATATTCTTTTAGTAAAATAGGAGTTCTAATGCCATTATTTGAAATTAATCCAACGACTAAAATAAATTACGACATCTTTGCAAATACAGTTCCGACGACAACCCTTTTTCTTCACGGAAATTTGGCCTCCAACCGGTGGTGGATTCCATCGGTTGAGCTGTTGAAATCTCAGTTCTCAGGTCAGCCGAATCTGACGGGTTCAATTATTTGTTTAGAATTTCGAGGCTGTGGCAGCAGCACCGCACCACAATCTGAATCCGAAGTTAGCATGCAAACTTTCGCGGACGATTTTATTTCTGTAGTGCGTTCCCTGAAGGTCGGACCTGTGAATATCGTAGGGCATTCGACCGGTGGTTTAATTGCCGCTGTGATGTTAGCAACAGCTCCAGAATTATTTAACAAAGCCTATTTGTTAGATCCCGTAGGCGCTGAAGGTGTAAAATTTGATCCGGCAATGATCGCTGCGTTTGATCAAATGAAACAAGATCGTAATTTAACCAGTTTTGTATTGGGTTCGACCATTCATAATAATGATCCAGAAAATACATTCTTTAAAGATGTGATTGTTGAAGATGCATTCAAAGCAGTTAAAGCCGTCGGGCATCTAGTACTAAAGGCATTGGATGGCTTCGATGCTACTGCGCAATTAAAAGGAGTTCATCATGCCGTCAAAGTCGTGCACGGTGAACACGATCAACTGCTTGCGATGAGCGAATCTGAAAAACTTGCTAAACTATTTAAGAACGGTCAGTTTGAAATATTGCCTGGGTGCGGCCACTGCGCCAACGTTGAAAATCCCAAGCTATTTACACATTCTGTAAGCCAGTTTTTATTTAAGGCTTAATCGGACCAATCCCTACGTTTAAAACACGGTAGGGGTTATCTGAGTACTCTAATAAATACAAAAGTGGTTCAATATTTTTTTGAAAAACGGGCTCAATCACTCCAGGGCCCGGATAAAACCCGCCGCCGCCGAAACCATTGTTTGCTGGATCTAGTTCAAACGTGAACGAAATAATTTTGTGTGCTCCGTAAGACCAGTCCGTTGTATCGCCACTCGCAATGTACAGCTCAGAGCTTTGTTGTGGTTCGTAGCCATTCCATTCCGACATAGTCTGCGCCATTTTTTCGTGAACAGATTTATCATTTCCTGTCTCAATACCAGCGTATTTATGTCCCCATGGATACAGTATAAGTTTTGAAAATGAATGAAACGATAAAAGGATTGTAATATTCGAGTGCAGCTCGACGTAATTTTTAATGGCTGTTGATTCGATTTCTGAAAATGCTCGAGTACCCATATAGGTATCATTTGACGGACTATTTGATGACCCACCAGTGCCCCACTGAAATCCATAATTGCGATTCAGATCAACACCAAAAGTTCCGTCCGCATTACGTGCGCGATTTTTTCTCCACATTTTGTAACTGCCGTCTTTGATGTCGTATTCCATTCCGTCTGGGTTTACGACGGGAATAATATGCGTATCACGTGACTGAATTAGGTCCACCACTTTTTTATTTCCGGCACGGTACTGTTGCACTAAGTACTTGGCCCACATCAATGGCATTTCAACGGAGAGATGTTCACGAGCATGGTGGCCACCCATAAATATGGCTGCGGGCTTGGTGCTGGCAGCTGGTAAATTATCAGTGATTCGTAGTGCCCAGATGTCGTGGCCTTCACCTGTTTTAGCAATACTAGTAAGTTGTACTAGGTCAGGATTTTTAGCGGCCAGCTCTTTTACTGCTAAAGTAAGCTCTGCATAATTATGATAGGCTGAATCTTTAGTTGGAAAATCTTTTTCGTAAGCTAAGTTCGAGGCAGCTTGTAGCCAGCCTAATTTTTCTAGCTGTTCTTTTTGTAAATCATTACCGTAAGCGATGACATAATCATCTTTCACAATTTCAATGGCAGCACCCGTGTTTGCTATTATAGAACGCTGAAATTTATCCTGTGCTGCTACTTTCATCCAGTAATACTGATAATCCGTTGATTGGACTTTTTTCAGCGAAGAAAATGTAAATAAACAAAATAGCGATACCAGTGTTAGTAAAATTTTTTTCATATGATCCCTTCCTTGGGAAACTAATAAGTATGACTGCAAGTTCTGGACACATTATTTTTTGTGTTAAAAAATATGTCTGCAGCCCACAGCTGCTGTTTAGCAGTAGTTAAGGAAGTTTATCATGGCTCAAAATCGAGCCAAGACTAATGGATGAATCTAGACTAATGTCTGGCGAATTTAGGGCTTCGAAGGACCGCTCGTGCGGGATGACAATTTTTCGAAAAGCTGTTCTTTTTTAATGAAAACAACGCCAAGTCCAAGACCTTTTGACCAAATAATTTCAGCATCTAAAGTATGTGTTTTGTTAACTTGGCGCAGCCAGATTGTCATTCGTAAAAGTTCGCCAGGTTTAGGAGTGTGTTTGGCGTTCATGATCTCAAGAAAGGCACCCGTTTGAGACAAATTGGTCATGCGGCAGTAAATTTTCCCAAGCCGCCCGTAAATTTCTAGCTGTGCATTTTCTTTGGTAAAAAAGCGTTTTGGTGACAACTGATTTTCTGATGGATGGTTTCGCATGAAGTGCCCTCACATACCAGTCTATTCGGATTTTCTGAAAGAGAAATTGAAATTAAAAAGTAAAATTTTATGTAAAGAAGTTAGTCAGTTTTGGGAAAATTTAGATGGAATTTGCATCCTTTTTTTTAAGATCTAAGCGTGGCAGTTTACTTCATTCAGTCGTGGTTACCAGTTTAGACCAGATCTCGTAGCGAAGCCCTGGGTGTGCCTCGCTAAACTGGCTAAATGCGATACCAAAATGGAGTGGTAATTTAAGATCGTATTTTGTATCGCCTTCAAAAATTCCGGGTATCCGTGTGATGTAGATAAAATTTGTATCTGGTAAGCTTTCTTTATAAATTTCGCCGCCGCCAACGATCATAACCTCTTCTGGCCAAGTTTCCGCAGAAACCAGTTTTTCTGCGACGGTGTAGGCTTCACGAAGCGACGAAACAAAGTGCACCGAGGCATGATCAGAATCATGGGCTTGTCGCGAAACCACGATATGAAAGCGTTTGGGCAGTGGCTTCCCCAGGGAATCGTAGGTTTTACGGCCCATGATCATAATTTTTCCAGTGGTTCGTTTTTTAAAGTAAGTTAAATCCTCGGGGAAATGCCAAAGCAGTTTATTGTCCTTGCCGATGACTCCGTTTTCACTGACTGCAACGATTTGTGATAAAATCAAACTGCAACCTCAGCTTTTATGGCTGGCAAGGGATCGTACCCCTCAATGGTAATATCTTCATATTTGAAATCAAAAATATTTTTTATAGAAGAATTTAATTTCAGCCGCGGTAAATTTTTTGGAGTCCGTGACAGTAGCAGTTGAACTTGCTCGAAATGATTCGAATAAATATGTGCATCTCCCAAAGTATGAATAAATTCTCCAGGTTCTAAATCACAGACCTGGGCTACCATATGAGTTAGCAGAGCATAACTAGCTATATTAAATGGAACTCCTAGAAAAATATCGGCACTGCGCTGGTACAGCTGGCAGGACAATTTTCCTTGCGCGACATAAAACTGAAAAAATGCATGGCATGGCGGTAAGGCCATCTTATCGATTTCTCCTGGATTAAAAGCAACGACCATCAGTCGTCTTGAATCTGGATTTGTTTTGATTTGTGTGATGACTTCAGAAATCTGATCGACGGTTTTACCATCTGCAGCTTCCCACGAGCGCCACTGTTTTCCGTAAACGGGACCAAGCTCGCCATTCTCATCGGCCCACTCGTCCCAGATGGAAACTTTATTATCTTTTAAATATTTAAC
>JAYUTU010000102.1:0-2854 GCA_043754975.1 Bdellovibrionales bacterium
TAAATTCCTCATTACTTTGTCTTTGTTTCGCAGTAGGGGCTTTGTATTGAAATCGACATGTGTGATATCAACAAAAGAAATGTTCTCATTTCCAACCGCTTTGCGATAGTGACCGATTTCTCGTGAGCACAGAGGACACAAGCCATCAAAATACACAGAAAGAGTTTTACTTATAGCCGCCATACTTGACCTCTTTAATTGTTCATATTACTATGAACAGTCCAGTTGAGCAAGGAGTTCCTAATTATGTCTCAGAGTTCGAAAATAAATACTGCGATAAACCTGCAGGATAGACCCCTAAACCATATGGCTGATGCAGTCGGTGACTTTATCCGGTATTGGGGATTCCGACGAATCCACGGTCAGTTGTGGACTTACATCTATTTAGCAAAAAACCCCCTCAGCGGCGCCGAACTGACGCGGATGATAGGTGTTTCGAAAGCCCTTGTCAGTCCAGCGCTCGCGGAGCTCATTGAATTCAAACTAATAAACTACGAAGAGCCAGATGGCCGCACCAAAAAATACGCAGCCAACCCTGATGTGTTCAAAGTCATACAAAATATCCTAAAGAACCGCGAACGGGTTCTCATCAAGAACGCCCAGTCAAAATGCGAACTGCTAGAGCTCGATTGCAAATCTCAAATGAAAGCAAACAAACACCCTGAAAAAAATTATGTTGAGGTGGAAAGCACACGCTTGCAGGAACTAGATTCCATGATTCGAGCCGCAGGATTGGCCTTAAATTTTGTTGTTAACACGACATCGGATGACTCATTACCACTGTGGCAAAGTTTAACCGAAAATTAATTTTTGCGAGCTTGCAGCTTTAATACTGTAATTTTCTCTCTGAAATTTGCCATGCCTTAAATACCTCATTGGCTTCGGTGTGCATCATCTGAACCATGCCAATTTTTCGTTCTTCCCGTGACTTAGGAATTTCCGAATAAATAAAATCATCATCAAATTCAATCGCCGCCGCATCAGACTTTGTATTTCCAAAATAAATTTTTGAAAGTCGCGCCCAGTAGATCGCAGACAGACACATCGGACAGGGCTCACAGCTGGTATATATTTCTGCACCAGTTAAATCGTATAGACTTAAGTTTTTGCACGCCGCACGAATCGCTTCAACCTCTGCATGCGCTGTCGGGTCATTATGCAAAGTTACATTATTCCAACCTTCGCCAATAATTTTGCCGTCCTTGACAATAACCGCACCGAAGGGCCCGCCTCCAGTTTCAACATTTTTTTGGGAAAGCTCGATGGCTCTTTTCATAAACTCAGTGCTCATGCCACACTACGTTGCAAAACAATTAAACTTAGTTCAAGGCATTTCTCTGATACTTGGAAACCACTTTGAAAATTTATGAATCCGCTCCTGTAGAAAAACTCTTCATATCCAAAATGAAAGTAGCCCCTCTGCGGTCAAAAAAAGCTCTGGACAATTAAAAGAGCGAAAAGACTGCCCAAAAGTACACCAACGCTTAAAAAATTAATATTCTTCAACAATTCGCTCGACAACATATTTTACATTAGCAACACTGTTCCCACATAATTGTCACAAATCAAACAACTTAAAGGGGACCAAATGAAAATTTCATTAAAAAACTGGATGCTGATCACTGCAGCTGCAGCATTAACTGCGTGTCAGGCAATGCCGTATCAACCGTATGCACGTGATGTGAAGAAAAAGCCGGGACAAAGCGGAATTGTTGCTTTGAAGCCAGTTCACCAAGCAGAAGATCAAGAAAAGGCGAAAAATATGATGGCTTCAAACTGCGGAACAACCCCGGTTAAAGTTATCGAAGAAGGCGAAGTAGCCGTTGGTCAAGAGGTCAAATCAAATGCCGATACTACAAAGCGTCCAGGTTATGCCGGAGCTCAGGTTGGAACTTTATTTGGATTACCAATCACCTCAGGTGGCGCTAATCCTACAGATTCTACATCTGGCACAGCAACAACAACAGCAATCAAAGAATGGCAAATCGCTTACGAGTGCGTAACTCCAACTAAAAAAGTAAAATAATATTTTTTAATTATTCAGTGAAAAAAGGCATTTAAGTTAATTCTTAAATGCCTTTTTATTTTCCTGCACAGCATCTACGTCGTGCTCTTTGAGCGCAACGTATCCAAAAATAATCCAATAAATTCGATCTGCAATGCCTCCAATTGAAAAATGTAAATGGTAAATGATAAGCAATGGCACTTGTGTAAGCGCATAAATTGCTAAAATTTTTAAAGCAGCATTGTTAGATCTTAAAGATTTTAATCCAGCTACAACTAGCGCCAGCAAATACAGTGCTGTTAATAGCATTAATCCCCATCCACCGATAACGCCGGCCGAGATGAAAATATTATGAGGATCCTTATCTGCGTTATAGTTTGAAACATCTGCACCGCTTGCTGCAGAAAACTTAGATAGCAATCCCTGCCCTAGCCACTGATCCTTTTTAAATATGTCATATCCGCGCTCAATTTCTTCTATCCGCGAAGCGACTCCGTCTTGTGCCGATCTGCCAGCTACTGCTTTTTTACCGGTTGCAATTTCCACAGCATACTGACCCGCTTGTTCGCCAAACAAAATTGTTCCCAAGATCAGGGTAGTCACAAATGCAGCTTTCAAAATTCGTATTCCATTTCTTTTTGCCGGAAATAAAATAGCAGCCAAAAACAGACCCATAACAACAGACGCAAGCGCTGATCTGGTCCCCGTTAGCACTAACAGTCCAAATGCCACCATGAAATGGGTCCCATTTATCAGTAGGCGCTGTCTAGAAAAACTTTCTTTAATAAAAAAATAAATCAACGAAAAACACGCCAAAGTTGCCGTGCTAACCATGTGGGGAATATGCTT
>JAYUTU010000103.1:0-14347 GCA_043754975.1 Bdellovibrionales bacterium
TCTAAAATCTTTTCAACAACTGCAGTGCGTACTCCGCTATGACCGCGGGATAAAGTACTCGCTCGCAAAATCATCATGCCTTTAGATTGCAGCTTGCTAAATGGTTTTCCGATGCCCACACAATGCGACCGAATCAAATTTTTTTGTAACTGCTCGATTTCGGAATCAGAAATCCGCACAGAAGAAAAAGCACCAAACCCTGTGTTGACTCCGTACATGACTTCGCCAGTGGCTATGCGTGAATCAATATAATCTCGGGATTCCTGCATCTTTTGTTTTGCTGCCTCAGTAATTTCAAAGTGGGTATCGGCCTGAGTTACGGCAGCATAAAAAGAATCAAGCGTAATAGAGTTTCCATTAATTTTTAGAACAGGTGTTTTCATGGCCAAAGCCTACTAAAACTGCTGTTATCCGTCGACAAAAACGCCTTTTTTAAAAGTTTAAATTTTGCGCAATAAGTGCGAATTCTGCAATTAATTTAGGATTTTTAGAGTGAGTATGTTTTTAGTGTCTGGATTAACCAGTCACTGTCCTCAAAAGCAATATCGTGACCAGCGGTAGGATGCACTACCAGCTCACAACCCCAGTGGTTTTTAATATCCTGACTGCATTGTGGATTAACAAATTTATCACCAGCTCCACTGATTAAAACAGTGGGCACTGTTATTTTTTTTGGAAACAAATATCTGGCTGCTGCCAGCAACTGGCGGGTGATATTTCCTTTTTCAATTGGATATTTTTTAGAAAATTCAATGACTGCTTGGTAGCTGTCGTTAAAGTTTGCGCGGATCATATCCTCGGTTAATGTCGTAGTTATTTGAAGCGAATTCATTTCAAACTGTTCGAGCTCGGTCGTAAAAAGCTGCTTCATAGAATTTGCTAAAACCTGCAACGATATCCGCTTCCACGGTTTCGAGAAATTTGCTGCACTTGTGTTTATCAATATAATTTTATCAAAACGCTGCGACTGCTGCTGTGACCATTCCGTTAAGACCATTGCCCCCAGCGAAAGACCAACACCTACACAGCGTCCCTTGGTGTGAAAGAAATCAGTTAGCTGCAATTGATTTTCTAATGACGAAATATAATCTTCAATTTTTACCGGAGAGACTGCCGCATTTAAAAAACCGTTCCCAGGTAAATCTAACCAATAAATGCTGTCTTCTGGAACTGCTGCAGTCAGTTTACTGATAAAAGTTCCCCAGTGGCCATGGCCTCGGCCTAGTCCTCGTAAAATGACCCATTTAGTTCTGTTCATGGTACCAGCTTTTTAAACCCTTTGCGTAAAAACTGGGGAAATCCAGTTTCCCGCACTCTTCTGAGCGCATGTAAATTAAAAACCGAGTCAAAAAATCAATGAGTAACGTTGAAGCGTCCTTTTTTTCTGAGCCACATGAAATTTTCCAAAGCAGAAATTTTTCCGCTTTGTCAGTCACAGACTGTGACGATTCAAATCGCCAAAATGGGTTGGGCTTTGCTGCAAATCGATCAGCTAATTTTTGGATGCGCGTGAATTCCTCCAACATGGGTCTTGAAAGAATACCAAAGATTTAAGTTATCTTACTAGGAATTTCGTTAGATAGTCTTAAACTTTCTTCAGATGGCAAAGGCACATTTTGGTTTTTTAAAAAATTGAGGAATGAAGTGGACGAGTCAGAAAGTCCCTTTCGAGTTTGACCCACTTCGAAGTCTGCACCAACAAAGGAAACTTTATTTAACTGCATGCACTGATGCTAAGGTGCAAAAAATTATCTCAGCGCGTCCATGTTAATTTTATAATTGGCCTCAGTCTTCGCACCATTAAAAACAGCATTGCCCGCAACCAGCACATCAGCACCAGCAGCAATGCATAATTTTGCTGTATGGGGATTAATACCGCCATCAACTTCAATCAGATAATTTCCAAGTTTCTGAGTTCGCCATTTTTTTATTTCGGTTACCTTAGCCATCTGATCTGTCATAAATGACTGTCCACCAAAGCCGGGCTCAACTGTCATGATCAAAACTAGATCCACTAAATTTAAAAATGGCTTAATGGTTTCCAAAGATGTTTTGGGACGTAACGTAATTCCAGGCTTGCAGCCCAAAGATTTAATCTTCTTTAATGTGTCTGCAAGCTGGTTCGTTGATTCTACATGTAACGTCAAGTAGTCAGCTCCCGCTTTGACAAACTCGTCGACGTAGCGCTCGGGCTGATCAATCATCAAATGCACATCCAGCGGAATTTTACATTTGGGCTTTAAAGATTTAACTACTGGCATACCAATCGTAAGATTCGGAACAAAATTTCCATCCATAACATCCACGTGAATCCAATCAGCTCCAGCCTGAGTCACTCGGTCAATTTCAACACCTAATTCAGCAAAATCAGCAGATAAGATACTGGGTGCTAACAATACTTTATTCAAAAGAGTCTCCCGTTTTTAGAGGATATATTTTTATAAATTCTTTTATCATCATCTTTGATTTCGATTCAGGCTGAACCTCAAGCAACGACAAGATTCCGACTGCTGTCTGTATTAACACTGTGTTGGTATCAGCTTTCACAATGTGCCCGATATTTTCTGATGTTCTTAAAGCATCAGCCACTGCTGTTTTATGAAGTTTCAAGCGCTTTCCTTGGAACGCGCAGTATGTGCCTGGCCCCATCGAAAAGGCGCGCACTTTATTATGAATTTTCTGTGCAGACGTTGACCACTGAACACGACTTTCTTCTTTTTCGATTTTCGGCGCTACTGTAACCAGGGCTTCATCTTGATGAAGCAGTTCGCGTTTACCCGCGATAAAATCAACCAAATCGGTTTTTAATAATTCACAACCAAGCAGAGCCAATTTTTCGTAAAGCTCAGTTGCCGTAACGAACTGATCTAATTTAATCACGCGCTGACCTATAACGGGGCCTGCATCTAATTTTTTGACCATTTTCTGCAGGCAAACACCGGTTTCAGGATCGCCCGCTTCGATTGAACGCTGTATAGGAGCCGCTCCCCGCCACTTCGGCAATAGGCTTCCGTGAACATTTACAGCACCATTTTTAAATGAATCTAAAAATTCTTGCGCCAGTATTTGTCCGAAAGCTACAACGACTGCGACGTCAGCACCCCAGTTTTTTATTTGCGAAAATATTTCGGGCTCTTTACGTAAATTTTCTGGAGTTAAAACAGGTAAATTATTTTCTTTTGCCACAGACTTCACTGCTGAAGCAGTTAATTGCATTTTTCGCCCAGCGGGCCGATCTGGTTGGGTAACAACTCCAACAACTTGAAACCGCGGGTCTGATAGAAGATATTTTAAATGAGTCGCTGCAAATTCAGGTGTACCTAAAAAGCAAACTTTGATCATGCCCGGGAAGGCTCTTTGAGTTTATTCTTGCGCTCAGATTTTTTGGCCTCAAGCTCTTCCTTTGTTGGATAGCCGCTTTTTTTGATCTGATTTTTGATGCGATTACTTTTCGTAAAACTAATGTGGTCAATAAATAATGTGCCTTCTAGGTGATCCATTTCATGCTGTATGCAAATCGCCAAAAGTCCATCCGTTGTAAACCGAAATTCTTTACCGCTCACATCGACGGCTTTCACTTCTATTTTTTCAAATCGCTCTACGGTTTCAAAAAAACTTGGAACAGAAAGACAGCCCTCATCAAAGGTTATTTTGCCTTCGCCTTTTACGATCTCTGGATTAATAAGCACTAACGGTTGCTGCACTTTATTTTCTAGTTCGGATTGGTCATCATAACTATAACGGCCTGACTTTTCATCCTTAGGGCGAGTATCGACAACCAGCATCCGCTTAATTTGACCCACTTGCACAGCAGCTAATCCGATCCCATTGGAATCGTACATGGTCTCAAGCATGTCTTCGGCAAATTTTTTAAGTTCAGATCCGAACTCAGTAACAGGTTCAGAAACTTCACGTAAAATGGGATTTGGATAAGTTAGAATTTCAAGCTTGGCCATGATTATTTTTAAGCTATTATCGCTTCAGGCGCAACAAGAAGGTCGTCCCCAGTAACAGCATCATGATATTTGGCATCCATGCGGCAACTAACGGCTTTAGGTGACCGTGCTGACCTATCGTTTGCGCTGAGCTGTAAAATATCCAGTAAACCAGCACCAATCCTAAACAGATACCAATATTAAGCATCATGCCACCGCCACGAGTTCTGCTAACACAAAATGGCAAGGCCAATAAGCTCATCACCAATCCCGCGAATGCAAAACTAAATTTGGAGTGAAAATCGACTTCATATTTTATGGTATCTAAGCCAGCATCTTTATTTTTTTCAATAAAACGTGAAAGCTCTTTTTGAGTCAGCAAATCTGAAGTCTGACCCGTGCTGCGCAGATCCTGCGCCTCCTCACTCATGACGATCGTTTTTTCTAAAAATCGATCATTCATCGGAAAACTAGAAGCCTCAGAAAAAATAGTGACAGCCCCATTTTGCAAAACCCACTGCGATCCATTCATCATCACCGAGTTTGCCGTTAGCATTTGAATAAGGTCCCATTTATCATTGAAAAAATAAAGTGTGAGGCCTTGGGCTTTATCTCCCTGAGCATTTAGGGTTTTGATATTATAAATAGAATTTTTAGAGCGGTACCATATGCGATCCGTTTTAATAGTTTGAAACCGTGACGGATTTTTTTCGATTTCATTGTAATACGTAAAGTTTTTATTTTTAGAAAATATTGGCATCAATTGATCACTTAAATAATAGGAAAATCCGCAGATCAAAAGAATGGATAAAAAAACCATCCTGGACACCCGAAACAGGCTCATCCCCGACGCAAACAAGGCAATAAGTTCACTGCCGCGGTTCAGTGATGCAATCGTCATAACCATGCCTACCACGCACGCAACTGGCAGCATTTTGTAGATAATTTCAGGCGCAAAATAAAGGTAGTATTTAAAAAATGTTGCCGAAGTTACACCTTGATATTTTAAGATAGAAGACATTGCATCCGTTGCAATAAATAGCGAAACAAAGATAAGTAAGCCTGCAAAAAACGAAGTCCAAAACAAGGCCAGCAAATAACGATCGATCCGATTGAACATAGATTAATCATGCCTTGAACTTGACTAGATGGGTATTGTGATATGTACTTAAGTCTATGGCTTTACGCGTCTTACTAGCTGATGAAAGTTCCACCATAAAAAGAGCTATTCAGATGGCACTCTCGGAGTACGCCGTTGAAGTAAAAAGCGTGCAATCAGGTCTGGATGTCTTATCAGTCGCTTTGACTTTCAAACCCGATGTTGTGCTGGCTGACGTTCTGTTAACAAAAAAAAATGGTTACGATGTTTGTGCCGAACTAAAAGCAAATCCTGCAACTAGCCAGCTTCCAGTTATTTTAATGTGGAGCAGTTTCCTGCAAATTGACCGGGATCTTGTCGACAAAGTAAAAGCTAATGCCACTCTAGAAAAACCTTTTGATACCGAAACATTGCAAGCGATCATTGAAAAGCAGGTGCCAAAATTGGCGCGCTTTCCGCTGCATGGTTTATTGAACCACCCGCCGCTTCCTGATTTTACAGAGTCCGATACTTTTATTCGCCAAAAAAATTCATTCCAGGCTGAAACCCAGCCTCCAGCAGAATCTGCAGATGATGCCGTCGACGAATTTAGCTTTCAAAAATCTGGCTCCCAATTCCCGCGTGATGAATACAGTTTGCCAGAAGTTTCCGAGGACCGTCCGCTATTTTCTGAAGCTAACCAAAATATTTCAGACCACGACAACGAGTGGAGCACATCATCTCCGAGCGAATTTATCGTAGAAACTGAAAACTTTGGTGATTTTGAAGAAGTCACAGTTGTAAATGCAAAAAAACCTCTGACAACACCCGATTTACAAAAGCGTATCCAAGAGCAAGTGCACACCTATTTGCAGGACTCGCCGATGACAAAAAGCAAAGCCAACGAAACCTACAGCGGCGCCAAAAGCTTAAGTGGATTTGACGAACAGTTATTACGTGAAGAAATAAAGCAAATGGCTGAGCGAATTTGCTGGCAAATTATTCCAGACATCACTGAAAAAGTCGTTCGTGACGAGTTAAATAAGTTGCTTCAAGGTCTCGAAAAGAATACTTAATTACCAGAATTAAGTTCAATTACATCACTTACTAAAACGATTAACAGACACGACAGGTACTATGACAATATTAGAACTTATTAAAGCAGCTCTAAAAGAAGATATGCCCCTGGGTGATGTCACAACAGAGTCCCTAGCTGTTAAACCCCGTCAAGCCGAAGCCGTACTCAAGGCAAAAGAGGATTTAGTTTTATCAGGTGCAACTGCATTTGAACAAACCATCTTATTTATGGAACCCAGTGCGCGTGTAAAGTGGCATTTTAATGAAGGTGATTTTGTTTTTAAAGGCCAAAATTTATGTTCCATTGAAGGCGATCTTATTCAGATATTAAAGGCCGAGCGAGTTGCTTTAAATTTTTTAGGCCACTTATCAGGAATTGCAACTTTAACCAGACACTTCGTAAAAGCCGTACAGGGAACAAAAACACAGATTCTAGACACGCGAAAAACTACCCCTCTATTTCGTGAATTAGAAAAACGTGCAGTCACTCATGGTGGTGGCATCAATCATCGTTTTAATTTATCGCATGCGGTGCTGATTAAGGATAATCACATTTCCTTGATGAAAGGAATTACAGCGGCAGTGACCCGATTACGTCAGCACTGTGATTTACCGATTGAAGTTGAAGCTGCCACACTAGAGCAAGTTTCCGAGTGTGTTCAGTTAAAAGTAGACCGAATTTTACTAGACAACATGAAAAATGAACTGCTTGCGGAGGCCATAAAATTAATTCCGGGGCACATCAAAACGGAAGCCAGTGGAAATATGACCCTGGCCCGTGTTCCAGCAGTTGCTGCTTTAGGGGTTGATTTTATTTCTGTTGGTGCCCTCACGCACTCAGCACCGTGTGCTGACGTCAGCCTGCTATTTGATTGGAGTGTTTAAATGGACTCGCCGTTAAATGATATTCGCATAGGCCGAGTCAGTCATGAGTGGGCAAAAACGCAGAAAATTAAAAGTTTTTATTTTCCTGAAATTGACAGCACGAACACAAAGGCCAAATCAGAAGCTTTTGCAGATGATACTTTGGCAGAACATCTTATTTTGTATTTCGCGGATGCACAAACTGCTGGGCGAGGGCGTGGCAGTAATACGTGGTCTACCGCGACTCCAGGATCACAATTATTATCGACTTGGTCCTTCATGTTGCAAGATCATGTGCAGCCAATATTATCGCCACTGATTGGTTTAGCGCTTTATAAGGCAGCTCTTACCACCTGGCCATTTTTAGATTTTAATTTAAAGGCTCCCAATGATCTTTTCGTGGGAACTAAAAAAATTGCAGGTCTTTTATTAGAAACGGTTTCGCAGGGTGATGATATTCGCTTGGTACTGGGCTTGGGCGTAAATGTCTTTGCAAGCCCCAGCGCAGTGACAACTGCGACGCATTTCGTGGCTGAGTTACCAAAGACGGCACCGTTATTAGCACAGGATTGGATCTCATTTTTAGAGCGTTTTGTATTTGAAATCTCTATTGCAATTCAGCTGTCGGCAGAGCCATTGGATTCTACAGTTTGCACGTCATTATTGTATGCACTCAATAAGCACCCGCTCTTAAAAGAAAAATACATTTCCATTGAAAACGATGGCAGTTTGTTGACTACAAATAAAAAATTGAATTGGTTTGAACTTTGAAAAGGATAATTTCGTAATGCCTGTTTACACTCCTGAAAAGCCTGATTTTAATTCCAGCTGTCCAGATTTTACTTTGCCCGGAGTAAATGGCGGAGTTTTTTCCTTAGTCCAATTCTTAAATAAAAAGCCATTTCTAATCATGTTTATTTGCAACCACTGCCCCTACGTTAATGCCATCGAAGATCGCCTGATTCAACTTGCGCTTGATTTAAAAAAACAAGACATGAATGTCATTGCGATTTGTTCAAACGATCAAGAGACTTATCCTGATGACAGTTTACCGCAGCTACAAAAACGAATGCTTGATAAAAAATATCCGTTTTTCTATTTGCATGACGAATCCCAAGACGTGGCAAAAAAATTTGGTGCTATTTGCACTCCAGATTTTTTCGTTTATAATCAAGAAGCAAAGCTCAGTTATCGCGGACGTCTTGATGATTCGTGGAAGGATGAAACTTTAGTCACTTCACGTGAATTATTTACGGCGATGCAAGAACTTGCTGCCAATCAACCCATCTCAAAACCGCAAACACCCTCTGCAGGCTGCTCTATCAAGTGGATTAAAAGTAGGACAAATGCTTAAACACACCATTTATGCTCTTGGTATCGGACTGTTAGTTTTTTCTCTTTATCTTTTTCAGTACACCGGAGCCTTTAAGTCAGTCACTGTGTCCGTAGATCAGCGCGAGCAAATGAACATTATCTACAAAGATTACCAAGGCCCGTACCATAAAATTGTGACAACTATTGAAGAAGTCGAAACCTGGGCAAAAAAAAATGAATTTAAATGCCGCTTAAGTTTTGGCGAATACCTCGACAATCCCGATCAGGTCGAGGAGGGGCGCCTGCGCGCCCGCGCCGGCTGTGTTGTTGATCCACTAGTTGCTGCAGAGTTAGATCAGTTTTCCAAAATCAAAAGCAATTTCAAAAGCAACTTACCAACTGGTTTTAAAACTGACACCGTTCATCCAATGAAAGCAGTGGTTGCTATTTTTTCAGGAGCGCCTGGAATTGGACCCTTAAAAGTTTATCCAAAAGCCCACGAGTTTATTATCAAAGAAAAACTGATTGCTCAGGGATCTGTTTTTGAAATTTATGAAATCTTTGATTCTAAAACAATGCAAACCACGTACTTGTGGCCTGTGCAGTAAATAACCGACCCTGAATCACATAAACTTTTTCCTGCGTATTAAACCAAACTTCTTGGTAGTCGATATGATTTGCCACGCGCTTAACAGAAATCTGAATGGTCGTATTTACATTGGGGCTTGGCATGTAAACAACTAATGAGATGCCGTCGTAGCGACCCACTTCAATATTTTTCTCATCAAATAATTTTCCGTTATTTAAAATCCATGATGTTTTTCCCAATTGCAGTGCAAAAAGATCACACTCAAATAATCCTTTTTCGATGGCAACGTGGCTTTCACTTTCAGACCAAGTCAATTGCATGGTCGAGCATTGCATGCCGTCGCCGTCGCCTTTGAATTTCCAAGTGCCCCATCCAGTCCAATCACCTTGGTAACTAGCTTGTAATGAAATCGCGGTAAACAAAATGCTTAATAAAAGTAAAATAGCTTTCATGGGGCCTCCAGGCTACTTGGCCGATTCTAAAGAGCAAACTGGACTTAAGTCAAAATAGAAATATTTTCGATATGTCGATAGGATCCTATGAAACTGCTAGGGTCTGTTTTTGCTCTACTGATATCGCTTTCACTCGTGGGAACTGCCGACGCCTATGAGGTGGATCAATTTACTCGGCGCAATGAACCGATCCGAGACTCAACAGCCATTATCGACGATGAAATTAGCAAACGCATTCAGTTCGCCCTCGAGACCTCAAACCCCAACACATTCGAAAAACTTATTGGGGTTTCAAACTGTGGTGGTTCTGCAGCAGAGCATAAAATATCCCGTTCAAAACTCTTCACTAATTTACGTGACGCCTTGGCGACTCAAAACCCAGTGGGGCTTATTGAGGCCTTAGCCGAAAAAAACAAGTCAGTCGCTAAGCGGCGCATTTTACTGGATGAATCAATTTATAAAACAGCTGCTGAAAAAAGTTTGATCTTAAAAAATTTTGGAATTGCGTCGGTCATCTCAGTAAACAACCAAAAAATAGGTACAGACAAACTGGGACATTTTCTCAATGAAGGCTACGAATTCTATTATGCAGCCCACACGCATGGAACCGCGGACGAAAAAGTAAAATCAGTTTTACGAAATAATAAATTTTCGGAAAACGGATTTTCTGGTTTTGTGACTACAAAGGTCAAATCCTATGCCGATATGGCAGCCAATTACGATGGCAGTCGTTTTTGGGATAAGCTGTGTGGGCGTCTTTCAACAGAAGCTACTGCTGAAGAAAAATATTATTTTGAAAAAAATAAATGTTTACCGAATGCCTATTTAAAATGTGAAAACGGCAACTGGGCGCTGAATGCAAAACAAAAATTCACTTTGAAAGATTATGTAACGCCGGCTTGGGATGAATCTATTAACTGCAGTGAATTTCACGCCGATGTTGAGTCCCTAATAAAGACTGAGATGTCACGGCTGTCGTACATGAACAACCGCGACCCAAAATCTCCATGCCCTGCAGAACCTAATGAATGCCTTAAAATTCGCGATCTGTATCCCAGCAAAGTCCTGAAGCAGATCACTCATCCGCTGTGTCAAATCGCTGCTGGTGTAAAACCAAAAAGCGATTCAGTGGATAAAACAAAATCAAAACCTGCCCGTGCACAAACAATTAAATAAATTATTTCCCGCGAATCAAATTTAATGCTGATCCAGCACGGAACCATTTCAGCTGTTCATCGTTGTACGTGTGTTTCACAGGAATAGATTCAACGGTCTTATTCACGTGAGTCACTTCTAATGATAAGTTCTTACCTGAAGCTAAATTATTTAAGCCACGAATAGCTAATAAATCAGTATCTTGAATTTTATTATAATCTTCTGGGTTAACAAAATGTAACGCTAACACACCTTGTTTTTTTAGATTTGTTTCATGTATTCGTGCAAATGACTTTACAATAACTGCAGTACATCCTAAATACCGAGGCGACATGGCCGCGTGCTCACGAGAAGAACCCTCACCGTAATTTTCATCGCCGATAATCATCCAGCCTCTATTGGCTTTTTGATAATCACGTGCCACTTGCGCGAATTCTTGTTTCTGACCGGTTAGTAAATTTATTCCTTTACCGATTTCTGCAGTGTAAGCGTTATCCGCACCCAACAACATGTTGTCAGAAATTTTATCCAAGTGACCACGGAAGTTTAACCACTTACCACCCGGGCTAATATGATCCGTTGTGCATTTGCCTTTCGCTTTTGCTAAGACAAATTGATTTTCAAAATCTTTTCCGTCCCAAGTTGTAAACGGTTTCAGCAACTGTAAGCGCTCAGAAGTTGGACTGATCGCAACTTGCGCCGAAGCACCCGCAGGCTTTTGGTAGCCTTCTGTATCTTTAACAAAACCGCGCTCCGGTAATTCCGGAGCCACTGGAGCTGTTAACTTAATCTTGCCCTTTGGGCCTTCTAACGTATCCGTCATCGGATTGAAATCAATTCGACCTGCCAAACCCATGGCCATCACTATTTCAGGTGAGCCAATGAATGAAAGTGTTTCGGCATTGGCATCATTACGGCCACGGAAATTTCGATTAAACGATGTCAAAATTGTATTTTTATCGCCAGTCTTTATGTCGTCCCGTTTCCACTGGCCGATACAAGGTCCACAAGCGTTTGCTAGAACCACAGCGCCAACGTTTTCAAATGTCTTCATCTGTCCATCTCGGGTAATTGTATTCTGAATTTGCGTTGACCCCGGAGAAACTAAAAATGGCTGTGCCATTTTTACACCAACAGTCATCGCCTGCTCAGCCACAAATGCAGATCGTCCAATATCTTCGTATGACGAATTCGTGCACGATCCGATTAATGCCGACGACAATTTTGTAGGCCAACCTTTTTCACGAGCTTCAGCTGCGATTGCAGAAATTGGGCGAGCCAAATCGGGAGTGTGGGGTCCGACCAAGTGCGGTTCTAGTGCGGATAAATCAATTTCATAAACTTCATCAAAGTACTTTGTCGGATTTTTTATAACATCCGCATCAGCAGTTAGAATATCTTTGTTCTGATCAGCTAATGTTGCTAAGTCAGCTCGACCAGTGGCTTTTAAATATCCGCTCATTTTTGCATCGTAAGGAAATACGGAACAGGTAGCGCCCAGTTCGGCACCCATGTTTGTAATTGTTGCCTTTCCAGTGCACGAAATTGAATCTGCACCATCGCCGAAGTACTCAACAATTTTATCAGTGCCACCCTTTACAGTAAGCATTCCACAAAGTTTTAAGATGACATCTTTTGCCGACGTCCAACCACTTAATTTTCCTTTTAAATGCACACCGATGAGTTTCGGATTTTTTACTTCCCAAGCTAATCCCACCATAACATCACTTGCATCCGACCCACCAACACCGATCGCACACATTCCCAAACCACCCGCATTAGGAGTGTGGGAATCCGTACCAATCATCAGGCCCCCAGGAAACGCATAATTTTCTAAAATAACTTGATGAATAATTCCAGCGCCTGGTTTCCAGAAGCCAATATTATATTTCGAAGACGCCGATGCAAGAAAATCGAAAACCTCACGGTTGGTGATATTTGAATTAGCCATGTCTTTTTCTTTACCCTGGTACGCCAAAATTAAGTGATCGCAATGAACTGTTGATGGCACAGCTGCTTCATTTTTTCCAGCCAGCATAAATTGCAAGATCGCCATTTGAGCCGTTGCATCCTGCATCGCTACGCGGTCTGGATGCAAAAGTAAAAAACTTTTGCCACGTTCTAAATCTTGATTTTGCGGGTCTGTTAAATGGCCATAGACAATTTTTTCGCCCAAAGTCAGCGAGCGGTTCAAACGCTTCCGAATTACATCTGTGCACGCACGCGTTTTTTCATAAACTTTCTTTACCATATCCGGAGTTGTTTCAATTGCTGCCATGGTGACGTCCTTTTCCCTCGACTACGAGGTGTGTGTATGAGGCTTTTAACTGCGTCACTATCTTCGACTAAAATAATGATAGAAAAAATAGAATAATAGGAATATAATATAGTAGTATTAAGAATACATAGAACTAGGTCCTGTGACTTAAGTCCGGAAAATAATCATGATCGAAGGATTAGAAGCTTTACTAGCACTTGAGCGAACTGGAACCATTAGCGAAGCTGCAGCGCAGTTGCGGCTGACGCAGTCTGCAGTAACTAAGCGCATTCAAAGTTTACAGAATGATGTCAAATTTGCAGTGATTGAACCAGACGGACGTCGTGTGCGCTTAACTGCGAAGGGTCAAGCACTCGTCGACAAGGCCAGGCCACTTATTTCAGAATTAAAAAATTTAAGAAACCTGCAAGTGATAAATGAAATGACTCAGTTTTCGATCGGCATATCCGACTCCATTGCTGCATCCTGGGGACCACGCTTGATTCGTTTGAGCGCTAAAAAAGAAAAGGGCATTCAGTTCAACATGCACGTTCACCGCAGCACGCTGGTTGAGGAAAATGTAAAGCTTGGGCGCTATCACTTGGGTTTGTGTATCAGTCCAGCTGTCGATAAAAACTTAGTTTCGGAAGTTATTTCTGAAGAGCCCATGGTTTTACTAGCGAACCGATTTGATCCCAGCATTGAAAGCTCTAAGCTAATTACGATCGAGCAGAACTCGGCCACTTGGAAAGCCGTGGGCGATAAAATTATGAAACATTCTAAACTAAAAGATTTTGAACTGACTTCTGTAGAGTCATTTTCTGCAATCGTCCAAATGGTGCAAGAGGGTTTCGGGCATGGGTTAGTGCCGATTGGTATCGCACTGACAATGGGCGCTCCAAAAAAAGCGATCCAGCTGTTGATCCCAGGTATTCGACGTGAAATAAAATTGATCTCAAGAAAAAGTATTTCCCTGCTGCCAGAAATACAATCCTTCCAACGCTCCCTGAAGGAGACGTCGAAAGAATTATTTTAAATTTTATTGCACTCTATTGCGGCTCGCTACAGTTTAGCCAGCCTTGTAGCACGGCTTATAGACCAAACTTATAAACCAAGCTTATAAACCAAGCTTATAAACTAGATTTATAAACTGGTTTCAAAACTTGCGACTGCGCATCCGTAACTAAATCTGAAAACGTAAACCTATTCTGTGGCATCAAAATCAACAAGTCAGCTTGACCCTCACCCTTCACAAGTTCAACTTTTTCAGCTGCACCCGCTTTGATTTTTAAATTAGCTAAATCTAAGTAAGACTGCTCCATCTTATTCAACGATATGACTCGATCAGCACTTTGCGTGGCATCGCTGGCAGCTAAAAAATCATCCATTTGCACTGAGCTTTGTTCGTTGTGCGTAAGAACTAATTTAAAAGCCAAATGTCCTGCCTCAGTTTTTGCTAACTGACTTACGGCGGCCTCGACGATGACGACTGTTGAATTATTAAATACTGTTATTTCCCGTAGGCCGACTAGGGCTGAATCGTATTTCTCTTTGTCTTTCAATTCTTGGAGTTTTTTGTAATCGTCTTTTACTTTGTCGACTTCAAGTTCAAAAGCTTTTCTAACA
>JAYUTU010000104.1:0-6193 GCA_043754975.1 Bdellovibrionales bacterium
ATCCAAATATCCGCTAACAGTCGTGCGAATCTCCATCCAATGTGAAGTGTCGTGAAACACTGGCTGCAGGTGATTAGTACGAAGTTCCTGCGCAAGATGAAGGGCATCCCTGAAGTCAGTTTTAGCACCTTGTTTTTTTGCCACGTAAGTGGGATTACAAATTAATAAATTATCGACCTTATCTTTTAACTGTAAATACAACCACTGCGAAATCGTCGATTCCTCAAAAGTCATGTGGCGCTCGCCATTGATTCGATTAATAACGTGAACTAGACTTTGTTCCGATGTTTTTACGGTCTCTCGCAAAACACATTGTCCTTTTTCATCAACAACTGCAAAAGTTGATGTTGTCGAGTGGGCATCGAGTCCAATATAATATTTCATAAGCGGCATCCTCCTGCGGATTAAATGTTTGTTAAACATTTTAGTTTACATCCATTCCCGAAAGGGTCTGACACGGCTTTGGTATAAATTTACTTCAGCCAGAGGTCCATTTTTGGATGTTCCCCTGAGGGGATGCTCGCTTTCTTACATTGTCTTCATATCAGTGAATAGCAAAGACAATACTTCAATCGCAAATGAAATTAAATTAACACTGGTCGTTCTCAATCTAATTGGATATCGAATTAGCGAGCGTCAACTAAAAGATCTCTTGAAGAAATATCGCGCCTTAGATACGAGATTTAAAAGTTTCCGATTCCGTCGTGCGGCTCGGCACTTACTAAATAGATGCGGCAACAATACTGCCCGAACACGACGGACGGATTAAAAAGTATTTAAGGGGAACGTGAATTGCAGCTTGCGAACGTTTACCATTTTTCAGGCTTTCAGGTATGAATGCGCTTAAGCAAGTGGGGGGCCAGCACTTTTTCAGATTACTGCTAAACACAAATTCTTGTGAATTCGTTATGGCTGCATCACTGATCTACTCGCACCATACTTCACACTTTTTATTAGAACGGAGATTTAAAAATTCTGCCGAAGAACATGCCCCGATTGCAGAGCCTTCAGTGAAAATAACCTTGTCGCCTTTTCTAACATCGAAACAATATGTTCTAGCTTTAAAAACTTCACCATTCACAATAAAAGTTTCATCGTTAACCGATGCTTCGATTGCATAGCTGCTTTTAGCATTAACCCGAGGTAGTAGAAAGAATATGCATGAGCCGATCACTAAATATCTGGTAACGTATGTATTTAAAGTTATCATTTAAATTCCCTTCCCATATTTCAACTCACATTGCTGTAACGGGATCAGTAATCTCTTTTTTTTAAAAGAAAATACTTTGCCTGTACTGGCCTCCTATCGGCACATAAAGGAAGATACTTTAGTTAAGCTTTGTCGATTAGAAAATGAATACCTTTACCAACCCGACAAAGTAAGCACAACATTACAGTTGCGAAAGAGCGGTAACAAGCTAACTAGATTGAATATGAAAATCGTAATTGTATCACCCTGATACTTTAAGATTTAGTTCAACTTTCGCAGCCAATCCGCCGATTCAACTAAAACACTTCATTAGGAGCTTTACTTAAATGGCAAAAGAAACGAAACAGGATCGAATCGTCCGTAATATCATTGATCAAGCAACTGAGCATTTACATGAGTTAAAAAATATGGATGCTAATCCAAATACAAAGGAAAGCGATGTCGAGCGGTGGTGCAGTAGCTTTTTGAAAAACTGTCTGGGCTACACCGCATCGGCTGGTTATTCAATTAGGTCGCAAGAATCTAAAGGCAAAATGCGGCCTGATCTGTTAGTAATGAAAGATGATAAACCCGTATTTCTAGTTGAGGTTAAAAAATTAGGTTTCGATTTTGATAAGTCGGATTTTCGATCAGGCAAAGTTCAACTAACTGAATACCTAAATGCTGTGGGCAATGTAAAGTGGGGCATTTTAACAAATGGAACTGATTGGAAACTTTATGACTTCTCAACACCGCAAAATGGTGGGGTGGAGATCGCGCGGTTTGATGTAAAAGTCGGAGAGGGTGACACATTTTCATTGGATAAAAAATTAGTTGAAGAGCTTTGTTATGAGATGTTTGATTTTCACGAAACCACTTTCATAACGAAGGCATGGGATGATTTAGCAAAAGAGGCAACTGCCTTCTCACCGGAGTCGTTAGCAAAAGCCATCCTCTCCGCTGATGTAATTAAATATATAGGGCGATCAATTCGAGGCGAACATGAATTTAAAGCGAACCTCGAAGTACTAACTGACAAGGTTTTCAATCTTATCGAAAAGGGCCTGGACGACTCGATTCCTGGGTGGAATGAAGCGAAACTAACTGAATATCATAAATATATTAAAAGTCAAAAACGAGCTGGTCGAAAGACAAAACGAGTTTCTAAGAAAATGGAAATTCCTCCTCAAAACTCCCCGCCAATATCATCTGATCAACTTGTTGCGACAATTGAAAAGGCCGATAATAGCGAAAAACGTACTGCATAGTGAAAAAGCTGATTATTGGATCGATTTTAGTTTTTTCATCCTTCGCTTTGGCTAAAGGTAATTGTAACTGCCCGTTTGATTATGACAAGCGTGGGAATCGTTGCGGAGGCCGTTCATCTTTTTGCAGGCCTGGGGGCGCAGAGCCAGCGTGTGGAACGAAAAATAATACCGAAAAAATAAGTTTGCGTCTAAATCAATGTTAGTTGGTTGATCGATCAAAGCCGCAGACAACGACAGGAGCTCATAATGCGCATAAAGTACTTAATTGTTTCATCGGCCCTGGTTCTGTCGATAAATTCTTACGCTGACACAATACTCTCGTGCACCGAAGAAAAATCCACGTCAATAAGCTGGGAAGAAAAAGGAATAGTGAGTAAGGCCGGATTGGAAGCAAATGCGATAAATACAGCCAAAACCCCTGTTCAGATTACTTTGGTCATCTCTGATAAAAAAACTATTTTGAAAGGTAACATGGATCAAGTTGTTTTATCGAAAGTAACTGAAAGCACTTACCTCGAAACAACCGGTTTTGGAAATGTTCTTTTGTGGACTATTGTCAAAGGTAGGAATGGACTCCCAACATATGTTTTCCAACTTAAAGCTTATGACTTAGCAGGTCCATACAGCACGACGATGGCATACAAGTGCAATTGAAATTGCCCAGTTCTATCTTAATCTATGGGGTTGGATTTTTATGAAATTATATTACGTTATTTTCATTCTAACTTTTTGTGCCGTTGCCCAAGCAGATCAAGACACGGTCGACTTGCTACTTAAGGCCAGGGGATTACAGGCACTTGAGCGCATGGACAAGTTGAGCACCAAGGCCAAGGCTACCAAAGATAAAAAGCTAAGCAAACTTGAACAATGCGAATGGAGTTTTGAGAGTGCTTACGCAGCCTTTGCACTTCCAGAGACGATGAAAATTGTAAAAAAGTCTGCATACGTGTCAAAAACTAGCGAGGCAACTGCATACATCATTTATATAAAAGCCGAAAATGAGGAAGCATTTCAAATGAACTACGTTTTTTTAGGGAAGGCCGCAACTGAACCGATGTCAAATGAGATCCTACGATTACCAAGTGACTGGCGCGTTAAAACATCCAACTTAATTCCAAATAAAATAGTTGTGAATTCTCCTAACTGTTATTTTGAGTTCAGCACAAAAAGTCCTATCGAAAGTAAATTTGACATTATGAATCTAAAATGCGGAGTGCTGTGAAAAAAAGCTTAATCATACTGATTACATTAGTTTCAAGTCTATCCCATGCCGTATACAAATGTGTCCCTGATCGATCAATTGATATTAATGGCAGTTCGAATACCGATTATATTACAAAATATTCACCATATACAAAAATTGTCGCTTCGACAATTTCGAGGTGCAGTAAGGATTCGAAGGGTAAAAATTCATGTGATGATTATAAAGTCGATAAGCTGGAACATGACAAAAATGTAAATATAAAAAAGTTTTACTATTTCCGCGGTCAGTTTAATGTACAGATTTTTTCCGACCTAACTTTTGTAGAAGATAATGGACGAGGCTCGATATATTTTGGAAAGTGTGATGACATTTAAACGAAGTATTTTGACGACTGAATGATACGCTTATTTAGCTAAACTGAAATATTAGATACATTTATTCAAGGCAGAATTTAGTCGATCTTGATGGCTAATAAGTTGGTCGATATGATCAACTGCACATACCTTTGCCGGGCCGTGTCCGTAAAATTAAAGTTCGGAGCAAATGAAAAAGATTGAAAGGAACGCTAGCCGAATCATGTTAAAAAATACGAATATAATATAAAGATAATATGGCTACGGCACTGGATGAGCCCAGCAAGATTCGACAATCTACAGAATAAGCCGTCTACCTTACTTTAAAGTCTTTTTTCAAATTACAGCAATTCAAAAATCTAACTATTTTGATCAGAATCAGTGAAATCAAAAGTTGGCTTAATAACTAGGTTTGAACGCTTCACCAAACCTCGAGCTTGCCCGTCAGTTAACTTTTTTGCGAACTCGCAATGGGAATAGTGTTTTTCCCTTTCTATGGTAATCAAGGGGACATGGCTCACGCCGGAACCAGAAACTTCTAGAACATCTTTTACGCCCAATTCAACCAACCCAGCAGTAATCGGTCTTTTTTTCGGTTTAAATCCTAGCCGTGCACGTTCACGAGTCGTCAATAATGCGATATCGCAAGAAATACCATCACCTTTGAAGAATGAGCTCTTTAATTCGCCGGATGGTTTAATTTGATGGATGTTATAAACTGATCGCCAAATGTTTTCTGGTTGCGGAACATTCCCGAGATTAAGCCAACTGAATTTCGCCAATCGTCTCGCCATGGAACCAAGTAAGTTCCTCTGCCAAACTCTGCCATGAAATATCGCGCTTATACTCGTCAGAAAATTGCCCATGCTCTTTATAAATTCCCAGGTCGCTTGAATCCGCGACATTTATTATTAAGCACTTATCGCCAGAGGCGATTTCAATGTCAATCGAACCATCAGCAACGGGGCCAGGTGTTATCTCAGTGGGTAAAAATCGTGAGTTCGCGAAATATTCATATAAAATATCCATTATTTCCTGAGCTGCTGAGATATTCGTTAACGAAATCGGTTTTCCGTTGTAACCATCCCAACCCATTGAAAAGCTCATGTACTCAATTAAGTCGGACTTGGCTTTGTCGATCATTTTTTCAAGATTCAAATAGTTAGATGCTGAAAAATCGAATGAAATTGTTGGCGCATTGCCGGATTGCGGAAATGTTATTACAATTCCACCATTTTCAAGCCGTGATTCTAGGTTTTTGTTTTCTTGTTCAATAGTTAAACAAATAGCGGGAATGGGTGTAATGATCATTTGCCACCCATAACTTCATTTCGCATCTTATCCGTTATCATTTTTTCAAAATCCAAAACGGCCTCTTCGTGTAATTGCTCTAACACGTCCGAAATCTTATCGGATGGGGTCATTGAATTCTGAAGCTTTGATTGAATCGATATTTCAAATTGCGTACCCTTTGGTAGCCACGAAATATGAAATTGCCTATTTGAACCGTTTTGTTTTGCAACACCACGCCCGATTATTACATCTGCAGCTTCTACGCTACCTTTAAAATATAACGGCACAATCCCGCCCTGGACATTTAAATAATCGTCAATTTTAAAAGATGCGCTCGGCACAGCAACTCGATCAATTGTACCTAATAAAATTGACTCAATTGAAAACTTAGAGGACTTTTTTAATAGCAAAATTACGGAGTCAAATAGTTCCCTAAAGGTAGCCCAGCCAGGGTACCTACCGACGAGATTCATCGCAATTTGGTTTTTTGATAGCTGTACAAGTTTTGATTTTTCGTTGTTCCAAATACGCAGTCGGGGAACGTTACCGCGCGTAATCTGTGGATCTGCGTTTTCATTTATTGCATTTATGCTTAAATGTTTAATTGGTGCTAATTCCACCAAGGCTAAGCCTAATTCTTTTAAATGCGGCACAAGCTCAACAAAAGATGAGCCCAATCCCTCACCCTGCAAATGGAGTTCAACGTATATCTCTGCTAGAATTGGATTCTTATATGCCATACAATTGCACCTGAACTGAAATTAAGGTCTGAGCTACGACTTGTCACGACGCAATACCTATTTCTGCCAAATCTAAACTATATGTTGGTCGAGCCCCAACCGAATGGTTAAGAGCGGTCCCACAAGTACCGATAAAGTCCAAATAG
>JAYUTU010000105.1:0-2835 GCA_043754975.1 Bdellovibrionales bacterium
ATTTCGATTTACATATCTTGATTTTTCTGATGGCATATTAGTCCCTGACTTTATTTTTTATTTAGTTTCTTAGCTGTGATTTTTTTAGTAAGTTTATCAAAATCACTCGTCGACTGGCTTGCGTCAATCTCACGGAGATTTAATTCAAATTTTTCAAATTCTTTTTCGGAATGATCAATGGCCATTTGATGTGATATTTTTCCAGCATTGTTAAGAATATTTTTTTCATTGAATTTTAAAAATCCATCCAGCTTTTTCACCCAGTCGGCCATGCTCATCGGTTTTCGATTTTGCGCCTGATCTTCTGCATAATCTAAATACATGGTCACTGTGCGATTTAAAGCCGTAAGCTCTTCTTCGTTCAGATAATTTTTTGCAATAGAAACGTCAGGTTTACGAATTGCTCCATCAGGCGAATTCTTCCAGACAGTAAGGCCCATATTTTTTTCCGAAGCATCTGCACGCGAATGAATAACTTCGGCTGCGGTTTGGCCATGAATTGCCCAATGAAGCTTATTCTGAACAGTGGCATAAAATTCTTGCGTGACTTCAGCCTTGCCATTGTAATCAATACTGGTGGCATAAATGTCTGTAATTTTCTGGTAGAACCTTCGCTCGGAAGTCCGAATATCACGAATACGAAGAAGCAGTTCATCAAAATAATCTTGGCCAAAAGATTTGCCACTTTTTAGCCGTTCGTCATCCATAATAAAACCTTTGACCAAGAACTCATTCAGTTGAGCCGTGGCCCATTGTCTGAACTGAGTACCACGGGGGCTTCGAACGCGATAGCCCACGGCTAGGATTGCTTCAAGGCTATAGTGGTCAATAACACGCGTAACCTCACGTTTGCCCTCAGTTTGAACTATCCGGAATTTCCGGATAGTTGTCTCAGAGCTAAGTTCAGACTCTTCGTAAATATTAATAAGATGTTCATTCACTGTTTTTATAGAGACTTGATAAAGATCAGCTAAATTTTTCTGTGACAACCAAACGCTTTTTTCTTCAAAGCGAACTTGGATTTTCGTGTGTCCATCATTGGATTGAAATAAAATAATTTCGCCTTTTTGTGGTTTATCGCTCATGTTGTCCTTTCACCTGTAGATAGACCGTACTGTAATCGCTGAGCGGGTCTATTGACTTTTAAAAATCGCCTTCGGGTGATATTTCGCCGATGAGCTGGTGCAGGTGCTTAAGTTTGCTCTTCGGTTGCATATCGTATTCAATTTCGTCAAATAAATCTAAAACCAAGCCATCAAAAGTTTTTTCGGTGCCTTCAAGAAAATAACCGCCATCATCAGATCTTTTTGCGAGGATCACCATATAATACGCATCTTCTTGTAATCCACGGATATCATTTAAAGCATCTAACTGTTTTTCAGTGATTTTTACTTTTCGTTTTTCTTCCATGATTTTATATCCCTCGCATTTGCTTCGCATACTTCAATGGTGTTAATGTTTTTCGGTCTTTTTGGTTCTCGGTAATGACGTACTTCATATAGTTAACCGGATCAAGTTCAATCTTTTTGCAACTTTCAATCACGGAGTAGAGTGTCGCTGCCACGTCAGCACCGTTAATTGTTTTTGATCCGTTAAAATTCTTTCTTCCAAGCACTGCATGCCGCAAAGCCCGCTCTGCATCGTTATTTGTTAACGGCAAAGCGATATTTTCAAGGAACGCCGTAAACTCTGGCCATCCCGTTAAAACATAATTTGCAGCCTTGCACAATTCGCTTTGATCAAAAAAATCGCGCTGAATGATTTCTAAATCCTCTTTGATTTCTGCGATTTTTAGCTTCGATTTTTTCTCGCGGATTTTTTTTAACTCATCCCAAGTTTTAGCTGCGCGTTCAAATTCACATAATTCATCGATTTTTAAAATAATTTTTTCGACCACGTCCGGATAAGCATCATGAAGATCTAAAAATTCCCGGCGCGCATGCGCCCAACATAATCCCCAGGTTATATTTTTTAAATTTCTAAAATGTTTATAACCGCTAAATTTATCCGTTAGCACCGATCCACTAAATCCCTTTAAAAGCTCGTCGGCCACGGCCCCACTTCGTGTTGGATCAAATAAATAATAGCTTCCAGCCTGATTTGATAAAACCCACATCTGGCCATCACTACTATTTTTATTTAAAATCGGCCAACGAGTTTCATCTAAATGACTCGCTAAATTTGATTCGAAAATATCTCGGCGGATATCTTCAACAACACAACCCATATGCAGCGCTACTTGTTCCGATAATCTAAACACCGTCATCACCGGAACTTTTATTCCTAAACGCAGCATCTCCTTCACCTGACGCTCGTAAGGTAAATGATTTAAAAATTTACCACGCACAACTGACAATGCAAAATCCACACTGTAACGACTTCCAGCTACAAGCTTTACCGGGCCCTCAGCAGTAACTAGCGTTTCAACTTTTGTTGTTTTATTAGTGACACGATATTTTTGACGTTTATGGATTACCTTTTTGTAAGTACGCTCGGTGATCGTGATTTCGGTTGAAGTTTCAAAAAAGTTATCCACAGCTTCGATATCTGCAGATTCTTTGACCAGCAATGGGTCTTTCGCTAGTGCCATTTCAAAAATATCGTCGATGGAACTTGTGTGGACACAGTCTTCTTTCGGAATATCAAATTTTTCGTCCTCATGGGGCTTACCTCCAAGGGACTGCGCGTGAAGTAATAATTGATCTGCATCAGTCCGGCGCGCGCGAGATTTTAAATGAAGACCCTCACGGCCACTGCCAAACATTCTTATTGTTAATTTATGTAGCTGCGCCTTGATCGATGCGTTAATCCATTCCTGTTTCTGCTTTTCTTCAA
>JAYUTU010000106.1:0-6175 GCA_043754975.1 Bdellovibrionales bacterium
CGACGCTACTCATCCACGGCGACAAAGACACAGATGTGCCCTATGAACAATCAGAAATGATGGCCGTGGAATTCAAAAAGCACCAGGTTGAACATCGCCTTATCCGCTTAGAAGGGGGAGAACATGGACTTGCTGGTGTGGCCCCGAAACTCATCAACCGAGCCTACGCCGATGCTGCGACTTTCTTAGAAAGGCATCTGGGGCATTAATCCGCAATAAGTCTTTAATCCCTGATAAATCCATTTTCCCCATAGCTCCGACTTCGTATTTTAGGACTGAACTCGGATATCCCGCAACCAAAGAGTTTAGCTCGTCCCCACCATGATAATTGACTATCCGAAACCTTAAAATTAGCTTGGAAGTCAGTATTTTTGGATGTCTTTACAATGCCCACGTCAAAAGAGGGCCACCAGCTTAGATTGAACTTTGGATGTAAAATATTATCTTGATGCTCCACCGGTAGGACGCGGTCACTTGCTGAAAGTATCTTTTCAACCTTGTGGATGGTTTCTCCATCTTTTTTCATCAAACAGTGTGCTGCTGTAAGTATGGAAGTGTCGTTAATGTAGGTTCCTGTACACATTGTACCGTCCTGAAAAACAAGCCTTACAAGGTCAGGATAACCATAGACTGGCTTTGCATTTATTAGCGCGTATACGTTCTCCACCGGCATTAAACCGAGTGTCAGAACTATCACCGCAAAGATAAATCGCCTAAAGATTGCCACTAGAATAGTTCCGCAAGCTTTATAGGATTTCCGTCCAATGACAAGATCGTTTCATGTGAAACTTGTCGTATGATTGAATTAAGACCAATGGGATTTACAAGTCCTGCTAAGTTTGATTCCATTTTTAAATCAATGTGATCAACAAACAATTTTAAATCTTGAAGTTCTTTGCGCTCTTGTACTTCGATCAAACCCGGAAATCCTGGTCGTGCTAAATAAGCGGTTTGAACTTGTTTTATTGTTTTGAGACTTTTCGGGTGAAGCAACCAGCCCGATCCACCGAGCGATTCAATATAAGCTTCAAGATTTAAAACATCGATCGCAAGATGATGCAAACCAGGCCCGCGTTTATCAAGTGCTCGCTGATAAGCACCGGGCTTAGTCGGTTCCATCAGCAAAAGTGAATTAGCTTTGTCACGTTCGATATAAATTTCTAAAGTGCCTTCGCCGTCCCATTTTTCTTCTTCACCGATCTGAAAATCAAATTTACGAAGAAAGTTTGCGGCTTTACGAGCAGAGGGTACGAGAATCGCTACATGGCTAGGTTTTATTTGAGTCATATTAATTTACAAAAACTTCCATTTCAGAAATTACACACGCTGATTGATATGCCGGAGTAAATCCATCAGAAGAAACATCTATTAAATCTTTTCCTAAATAATTATCTACGGATGTTTTTATTGTAACTTGAGGTGCTTGACCGACAAGTTCACCTTTTTCAAAAATATATCCAATTTGAACTGGTGTAGAGAACTCACCCAAATCATTACTGTCGCCACCTGCGGTAACCATAGCAACCAAGCAACGGTCTAATTTGCTAACAATCGATTGCCATGATAAACCGCCCTTTGCAAAACGAAGTGACCTTGGGCTTAAGTTGACACCACGATTATATGCGCGCAATCCATTTCCTGTACTTGTTTTTCCAAATTTTTTACCAAAACGCAAATCTGAAATAGTAGACACAAACCGCCCCTGATCAATTAACTTCAAATCCTGAGTTCGCACTATTCCATCACCGTCAAAAAAATTAAAATTTCCCGAGCTTGCATCGTAGGAATTATCCACTAAAGAAATTTTATCACTGAATAATTTTTCACCCAATTTTCCACTATACAAAGCGGCGCCCTCTTCATATTTATTGATATGGAATGATTCGATCAGTTTTTTTAGAGGTTCTTGATTATCAACCAAAAGCACAGGCATCCGACCACTGGCTAATTTGACAACTGTTCCCTGCATACTTAAAAAATTTGCGTGCTTTTCTATTAAGTCTTGAATATTTGTTTTCAAACTTATGTCACCAAAGTATCCATCCATCATGTTACTTGAGCCCTTGCGCTGATACATGTAATACCAGTCACAAATTCCGCCAGAAGTTTTTAAATCCAATCCGTAACTTGATTGCATTGAGTTTGTTTGGTTCTGAACCGTACAGCGGCCACTAAAAATAAAATCTGGATGCAAACCCATCAGTGTTTTTAATCCCTCTTCAAACGATTCAAGTACTGAATGATCGACCGAATCACCGACGCGAGCTTCTTTATGTGCTGATGCAAACCCATATTCATGCGCTGATCCAAGGCCGCCCCATTCTTTGGTGTCTGCTAAAAGTCGCTCATCAGTTGCTTTACCTAAACGCGAAGTTTGAAAAACTTTCCCATTTTCAAAGCGTCTGACACCATAGCGTTGAATGTTCGATTTCTTACGTGAACAAACTTGATTACCTTCAATTTTTAATGTTGTTGATTGCTCTTCAATTGATAAAATATCGTAGTCCACTAGCTCACCTGCATTTCTTTAACTAAAACGTATGGACCGCCGTGCGCCACTGGTAGCGGCCACTGTTCCATTTTTCCACAACCACCAATCGCTCCGCTGTGAAGATCAAAGTCAGAGGAAACTGCTTCAATATTTTTTAAAGTTTCGATGATTGAACCAGAAATAACAGTTAAACGAACAGGTTTTTTTTCACCATTCGAATCAATTATATACCCACGCGTAGGCGCTATAGTAAATGTATCAAGTCCGCTACCATGCTTAACGCCCTCAACAAGTAAAACACCTTCGCAACGCTTCAAAATTGAATTTACACTTTCAGTGCCAGGTTCTATATAAGTTGAAGTCATACGAACAATGGGTTCCCATTCAAAATTCATAGCGCGTGAATTTCCCGTAGGATTTTCCCCTAACTGTATTGCCGTGTCTATGCTGTGGAGTCGCCCATGCAAAATTCCATTTTTTATGAGATAGTTTTTTTGCGCAGGAAATCCATCATCATCAACAGGGCAGTACCCCGATGTATTGACGTGCTGACCCGTATCTACGATTGTCAAATTATCAGACGCAATCTTTGAACCCAATTGCCACTCAGCCAAAGCTTCCACGTTGCCTAGTAAAAAATCAGCTTCTGATTTGTGGCCAAACGATTCATGCGTAAAGACCCCTGTTACGACAGGATCAAGAAGTACTCTGTATTTTCCAGGCTCAATAGCCGGCGCATGCAAGAATTTTTCACTTTCATGCAACGCACTCTTAAGCCTAGTTTCGTGGTTTAACAGCGCATTAAATTCGGAGCCATAAATTAAGAATTTATCATCAAAGAGTTGCCCGCCGTCTTTTAAAGTATAACCAATATTTATTCCACCTTGGTTAAAATCAAACTCAAATTGTGTACCAACGCTGTTCACGAAAGATTTTATTTTATAAATATCCCCGTATCTAATAGTCGTTGAGCTTAATTTTTTATTTTGCTGTAAAATTTCAGAATAGTTTTTTAGAAGATCTGTTTTTTTAGAAAGCGGAACAGAGCTGAATTTTGTAAGTGCAGAACTTATTTTAATAAATGGTTCTTGCTTTTTAGGCTGATAACCAAGATTAGATTTTTTAGGAACAGGCTGTTTACAAAGATTTTCCAACGATTCTTTAATTTGATCGATTTCAGTAGTTGATTCGTAAAGCCAAAATCCATCTTTTTTTATTCGTAGAAAAGCACCCAGCGAAGGACTCGATGTGCACGTTACTATCTCACCATCAACGATGGTAATTGTTGTTTCAAAACTGTCTTCAAGCCGAACATCCCAATACTCACAGTTTAAATTCATGGCCTTTGTCATAGATAAAATTTGTGCCAAGTAACTCATTCGAAAATCCCCAGTTTCTGTAGTTATCCAAAATCGATAACTACGGCCAATAACTACAAGTGTCTGCAAACACCGTTATTTCCCCTGATTTAATGTGAGATGAGGAAAACTGATCTGCGGAACAACTTCTTCTTTAAGTTGTTAATAATACTCTCAAAAATCCGTTTCAAACAAGTCTATGCCGTCCTAGCATAAAAAATGGTGGAGGCGGCCAGAATTGGAACCTGGAACAGCTACATCTTAAAATTAATACGGATTTAGGCAATAGAAGACTTTCTTCGCCTGAATAGTAATTTTAGCAGCTTTGAGGGATTTTCTTTCAGCCAACGCGGCATATTTGCTAAAAAATGTGCCATTGGCTCAACAAATACCAAATTTAATGTCACGCTTATGCAATTGCCGCCTATATAAATAGATCTAAGGAAATTTAGTGAAACCAGAGACTCGAAATCAGCTTAATCAATATATGATTCGCCTTGCGGATGGTGATCGTACGACATTTGATTTCGTGTATGAATCGACTTGGCCATTAGTACATTCCTTTTCATTAAAAATGATAAGGCAAAGTAATGAAGCCGAAGATATCGCTCAACAAGCTTTATTGAAGGTTTTCAGTCGTGCCTCTGAATTTGACCGCACAAGAGATGCCTTATCATGGATTTTAGGTATTACAGCCTATGAATGTAAAACTGCAATTCAGAAAACCCGCAGACGCAAAGAACATTTTAAAGATCAAAGTGATTTAGATCAGACTGCTTCCGTAAGTCTTAACCCTGAAGAAGTAGTCTTACACAACGATATACGCTCGACCCTGCTGAAGGTTCTTTCAGAAATGAAAGCGCACGAACAGGAAACTATTATTTCTTCTATTGAAGAGTCTATGCAATCCGAAGTAAGCGGAGCCACGTACAGAAAGCGTTTACAAAGAGCTATGGTCAGTCTTCGCAATAAATGGAGTAGTAATTATGAATAACAATATCAAATTACAGGCTAAAAAAGCTTATGAAGTTGCAAGACTTAAAGGGGCTGGATTATTCAGTTTGCTCATTATTCCTCTGGTTGCACTCTCATATGTTACTTGTGGAGATAAAGCTTTCCCTTTGATTATCGGATTAGCTCTATTAATTAGTGTTATCTACATGAAATGGCGAGGATTAGAATACTCTAAGTCTGTCAATTTTGGACTGGTTGCAGGAGTAACCGCATTTGTAATTCCCCTAGTTATGCACTTATTTGAAATCTGTTGCCGCAATAATCTTGAGATCGCTTTTTGTATTGGTAGTGGAATTCTCGGTGGCGTAATTCTTGGTCGAACGGTAAGTAAATCAACTGGAAACTATTTAAAACTGTCGCTATTTTCTTTAATCATAGCATGCTTAACTGCCACGTTAGGTTGCGCTTCTTTAGGTATTGCCGCAGTCATGGGCTTAATGGCTTCATTGATATTTTCAACTTTAACTGTTCGTTATTTTTTAAAGACTTTACCGAAGTAGATTCGGCACCTGAACTATTTTAATTAAAAATTAATGTCACATTTTTTTAAGTTCTGCCTATTAATACAGAGCACGAATGAACGTGCAAAGAGGAGAATTATGAAAAGTGTTTTTATGTTAGCTAGTATTATGTATTTATCTATGGCATCCGCCGCTGGGTCTGAGCCTTTTTCACAAAGTAAATTTGAAATTGCTGCTCAGTCTAATAAGCCAGTAATCGTTGGCTTTCACGCAGCTTCGTGCGGATCGTGCAAGATTCAAAAACCGAATATGCAGTCTATCCTAAACGAAAATTCTTTTAAAGAAACAGTAGGTTTGCTAGCTGATTTTGAAAGTACGGTTGAATTTAGAAAACATATGAAAAAGCCAGTACGCAGCCCATCTACTATTGTAATCTTTCAGGGCGGTCTGGAAGTTGCGAGAGTACAAGGAGTCACAGATAAGGATGAGTTACGCACTCAACTACAAAACGCAATTAATAAATAGGAATTTTCAATGTTCATTTACTTAACCAGTTTTGCTGCGGGAACACTCGCGGCATTTTCACCCTGCGTTCTACCTGTACTGCCTTTAATTGCAGGAAGCTCCACTTCTGAATCTAAAAAGGGCCCTTTGTTTCTTTCCCTCGGCTTAATCGGATCGCTTACGATTATGGGGCTTATTTTTAATTTGGTCACTTCTCTGTTCGGATTGGACGAATCGCACATTCGTATTCTGTCTGCAATTATGTTGATTTCTTTCGGTATAATTTTATTAATGCCCGCCTTGAAAGAAAAACTGCTCATGTTTTTAAACCCTATTGCAAATCAATC
>JAYUTU010000107.1:0-14171 GCA_043754975.1 Bdellovibrionales bacterium
TTGGTATCATAATCCGTCGCATAGATTCCGTAAACGTCAGCTTTAATCCGAAGATTAATATCTTTCGTGATTAACTCTACTTTTGTTCGAGGATGTTGCTTTTGTAAAGCTAAAGCAGTGCTTAAAATTCGGTTGTCAGCTTTTGCCTGATCAAGCTCTGCAGGAAGTCCGGACATTCCAAGATCTGTGGTGATGTAAACCATCGTTTCGTGATTATCAATTTGCACCCCGTTGGCTAAACTGCCTTTTTCACGCAGTACATCGACGAATCTGGAAAACTGACGCGCGTTCCGGCCGTTTTCGCCTTGGTCTCTTTTGAATTTATCGACTTCTTCAATAACTGCGAAGGGAATGTGGATATCAGCGTCACCAAACTTCAATAAAGCAAACGCATCAAATAAAATCACGTTCGTGTCTATTACTACTTTGCGGCGCTTCGGCTTTGCTGTTGTCGTCAATTCGACCTCCTGTTGTCGTTCTTAAATTCGACAATACAGCAGGCCCAAAGTCACTCTTTTACGTGAAGTTCACGAAGTTATTTATACAGTTATTTATATTGTTATTTTTTTGCAGATTCTATGAAATTTTAGGCACCATCATATCGCCTTCATCTTTTTTGAGCCCCTGACTTACGGACTCGATGAAGCGAACAAAATACTGTAGTGCAGCGTCTGTTTCTGCACCTTTCATAAAGACTGCTCCGTGACGGAAAACGCCTTCGTCTGCTTCTTCTTTTAAATGCTTAATTTTAATAGAAATGGGAAAGTATGTTTTGTGATTGAGATAAACGCGCATCGATACATCTTCATCGGCCTTGAACTGCCCGTGCTCGGAATCGATATCAAATGATATCCCCTCTTCAGAAATATCGTAAATTGCCACTTTCAGCAGGCCCTTTTCCGGAAGAACTACCATCGCACTGACAAACTCGGTCAAAATTGTTCGCTTAACTTCGCGGCGCTCTTGAAAAAGTATTTTTTGGCGGAGCTCATCAAAATTCATAACGTCAACTTCAGGCTTGAAATCATTCACCTTATTATCAGTTGCTACAGTTTTCAAACGAGGAACTAAACTAATTACGTTAGACATGAAACCCCCATGCATAGTGTTTATCGGCTAAAAACCGTCTAAACTTGAGATCCCAAAGTGCTGATTATTTCGACTTAAAAACAGTTGTGACCCGACCTAAATCGTAATAGCTTAAGCACGTGAAGCCGCTCTCGTATTTCATACTTTTTAGCCTTCTTGTGCACTTAACCTCATACACAGGGTATGAGCTTTTTGTGCCGCCGCTTTCAGATAATCCGCTCACTACTGTCACTGAATTTGATCTTGTGGATCAGGTCACAAAACCTGAACCGAATCCCGCGGAAAAGCAGCTGGTAAAGCAATTAGATTCACCAAATTCTTTGTTTGCACCAGAAGAGGCCCGCTTCAGCTCGGAAAAGACTCAGCGTGTGAAGTTCGAAACTCGTGTAAAAGAAATTGGCCCATCACAAAATAAAAGCACAACGGCTTCTCATGGCGTGCAACCTCTGCCTGCAGCTGAGGATGATGGTATTCCCGAGTTTGCTCGCAGCCTAAATTCGGTTCCTCGGGCAGTGACTAGATCTGCTTTAGGATCTGAACTTCCACGCGACATACAACTTGCAGATACAACCAATTTAAATACTGACTCTAATATTTATTACTCGTTCTATGACCGGGTGGAGCAATTGTTTCGCGTGCGTTGGATCGACCGCTCTCGGTATTATTGGGACAGAATACCGAATGATTTTAAACGAGACCATTTGTCTGGTCGCATTTGGTCGACAACGTTCGAAGTTGTTTTGAAAGATAGCGGCGAATACCACTCGGCAACGATTTTGAAATCAAGCGGCTACAAGCCTTTTGATGAAGCTGCTATTTATTCTTTTAAAAGTGCGCGTTACTTTCCGAATGTTCCCCGGGCAAAGGTCGAGCCCGATGGATTTGTGCGTCTTAAGTACAGATTTAATCTGCATATTGATCCATATCTGTAAGTCCTAGTCTACACTGGGGTAATGACCACAAAACAATGGGTACTAGGTTCGGTTTTCTTATTGGCGGCTTCGACTTCGAATGCATTACTCACTGAAGTCGGTTTGTCATATAGTTTTCAGAAAAAAACTTTTAATGCGGCTAACTATTATCAGTCGGATTCCAAATCAGCGTCTCTTTCGATTTACTTCATTGAAAAATTGGCCCTTGAACTCAGTTACACCGACGGTTTTTACGAGGGCCAGGAATCTGACTCAACGTCGACACGAACTATCCAGCAGTCGACTCGAATGGCTGATAGCTCACTGATCTATATGCTGATGGATCGAAAAAGTATGATTCAACCGTATGTCAAAGTTGGAGTAGCCTACATTTCAAAAAAACAAGAAATTCGCTATTTGAATGCATCGGTGATATCGATTCCTGAATCGACTGGATGGGCCCCCAGCTACGGCGGTGGTTTAAAATTTGTTCTTTCAGAAAAATTTTCCATTCGAGTTGGATATGACGTCTGGCAGACACCACTCAGTGATGGTTCAAAATCTGATGACTCGGCATTTAAAGCTGGCTTAACCTGGTTTTTGTAAGTGATAAATCGGAAACTGCGACTGATTAAATATTCTTTAATTTTAGTATGCGCTTTTTTATTAGTAGGCTGTCAGTTAGGTTATTTAATCACTTCGGGCTATGACCATTTGGCAATGTTATCCAGCCGCATTCCCATAGATGAAGCTCTTGTCTCGAACAAACTAACACCGGAACAAAAAAGCAAGATTCTGTTATCCCAAGAGGCAAAGATTTTTTCTTTTGCTCAGCTTGGATTAAAAAAAAGTGGCAGCTACTCTCATTATGTTCAATTAAATAGGCCCTATATAACCTATCTCGTGATGGCTGCTGAAAAATGGCAGCTCAAGCCCTACATTTGGTATTTTCCTATCCTAGGAGATGCGCCTTACAAAGGGTTCTACGATGAAATTTCAGCAAAAAAAGAAGCTGAGTCCCTAAAAGAAAAAGGGTTTGATGTCTACGTTCGTGGAGTTTCTGCATATTCAACGCTTGGAAAACTGAATGATCCCCTGCTGTCATCTATGCTGTCCTATAAAGAGCATGATCTGGTAAACACGGTTATCCACGAACTGGTGCACAGCACCCTATTTATAAAAAATAATATCGACTTCAACGAACGCCTTGCCATGTTCGTTGCAGCCAAAGGCACTGAAATTTTTTATCGCCAACGAGAAGGTGCAAACTCAAAAACCCTGCAGCTTATTCAAAATGAAAACGAAGACGACAGGCTTTTTTCAGAATTCATCAGCGCCGAATTAAATCAGCTAACCCAGTGGTACACTGGCTTTAAAAAAGAACCTGGTTTATCAGCATCAGAACACGAACAGCAACGCCAGCAGCGCTTGAATGAAATTAGAGAAAGTTTTTCGACAAACTTAAAATCTAAGCTAAAAACCAATTCCTACTTCCGCTTTACCGAGGGTGAACTCAACAATGCACGGCTCAGCAACTATCACACGTACCTTAAAGACCTTGCTGATTTCGAATCTGTCTTCAAAAAAACTGGAAATGATATCACTGCTTTTTTAAAAAAATGTGAAGCCCTAAATGCTGTTGAAAACCCAGATCAAGAACTTAAGAAATGGGCCTCTGAATAGCTTTTGACATTAATTCAGAACGCACTTAAATCTAATACCTATGGTTGAGATATATAGAAATAAAGCCCAGCTTAGCGCTCCTCAAGCCAGGCCTGTGTCACTCATAATTTCATTCTACAAAAACCTGCGCATGCTCGAATTAGTCTTAGGTTCTTTAAAATTACAGACTTACAAAAATTTTCAGTTAGTCATTTGTGATGACGGCTCGCCAAAGGAAATTGTGGACCGGGTTCATGAACTGCTTGAGGCACTAGAAATTCCCAGCATTCACTTGTGGCATGAAGATATTGGATTTCGGAAAAACCGCATCTTGAATTGGGGGCTACATTACACGTTAGCTGAATATTTAGTTTTTATAGACCAGGACTGCGTGCTGCATTCGGAATTTATGGCTGAACACGTGCTCGCGAAAAGTGAAAACTCTGTTGTTTGTGGTCGCCGAATTAATCTTACAAAATGGGTAAGTGCTTTACTTACTCCTCATAAAATTACTAAAAATTTTTTAGAGAAAAATATTTTATGGATTGCGATTTCAGGTCTTTTTATGAAAGACAATAACGGCATCAAAGGAATTTACATAAAAAATTTGGCGTTACGGCGGCTGTTTAACAAAAAACCACGTGGAATTGTCGGTTGTAACTTTTCTGTTTTTCGCAAAAGCTTATTAGATATTAACGGTTTTGATACCCGCTACGAGGGTGCCGGTTTCGGTGAAGATTCAGATATTGAATTTCGCTTACGATTAGCTGGTTTAAATATGCTGCCTGCTTGCAATACCGTGGTCCAATACCACATTTATCATAAATTATTAGATCGATCGGCAAATAATGAAGTCTTATTTAATTCAATTATTCAGGAAAAAAAAGTAAGAACTAATTTTGGATATTCTCAGCAAATTTCACATCAGGTTTGATACTCGGAAATCCATCTCCGATTCCAAAATTTAATTTTTCGACACTGAGTTCAGTTTACGAATCAAATCGAGCTACGATTGCTCTTCGGTTCTAAAAAAACCTTTGCCTGAGTCCACTTAGGCTCTGCTTTAATTTCTGTTTTCTCAACAGCTTGCATAATATTATTATGCATTTTTTCGAAAAACAAATCATCCATGGGTAATTCTACCGGATCTTCCTTTTTCAAAAGCTGCTGCATTAAAAATTCTTTCTTAGGCGCATCCATTTAATCAACCTCCGCATATTTGGTGTTAAGTTCCATAAAAAATCCTCCAACATCGTCTGCCCATGTTTTTAATTCGCTTTGGGTTTCAAAAATTTCTTTTAGTTTTAAAAGTGCATGCCGATAGTTTGCCTTAGCTGTGTCATAGGGACACTGCATAATTTCTGCAATCTCACTAAAACTCAAATCTTCATACACTCTTAAAACCAATGCTGTCTTCTGTTTGAACGGAAGCCGATCGACTTCCAACTGAATTAAATCGGTAATCGCTGCATGAATCATTTTACTTTCAGCGACTGGAGCAACACTAAGCTGTACATCGTCAATATCCGAAAAATCATACCGCTTTTCACGCAATTTATTACGAGCCGTGTTCACTGTAATTTGATACAGCCAGCTTTTAAAGCTTGCGCGCCCTTCAAACATATTTAGCTTTTCGTAGCTCTTAATGAATGCATCTTGCACCACATCTTGAGCCACATCCAAGTCCTTCATAAATCTCATACTCAACCGTAGCATTCCTCTTTGATGTCGTTTCACGAGTTCTGAGAATGAAGCCCGCTGACCTGCGCGAACTTCTTCGACCAACTGCTGATCTGTTTTTTCGATCATCGGCTGATCGATTTTTATTTTCAGATCTTGATTGATTTCTCTTTTCATAGACACTTCCCCAGTCCCATCTCGGTTAATTGTTTATGCCCCTACTTAATTTCTGAGACGATTTATCTAGCCCCGGTCCGGTAGCAACTCGTCACTTGCTATAACTAAAAGCAATTTGAGGGCCACTGGAATATGGCCAAAATAGCACTAACACATTGAAATAATTGATATTTTCGAAATTTGCCTGATGTGTGACATTAGATTTATTTATGTTAGGAAAACTTAGGATTATGCTAGCGAATGAACTAAATCATCGCAGATATTTGCAATCTTACTTTGCACAAGTGGTGTTACCAATACGAACTGCAGTCCCAAAAGTTGGCCGCCTTGATACCCGTGCCTCACATGTTGAATGAGTGCCTCAACAGAGATCACCGACCTGCGGTGCAGTTTAAATTGCAATGAAATTTTATGTGCTTTCTCATACCGTGGCAGCTCAGTTAATACGTGAATCCTGATACCCGACAAAGACATATCCACTAATCTAATTTTTGAATTTAGCAATTTCTTTTCTGCAGAGACAATAAATCCACTTTGGGTCCACGCTTCGGGAATATTGTACCGTGTATTTTTCCGCCGCACGAGCTTGAATAGTTTAAACGGGCCCTCAATAATAAAGGATTTTTTTTCAAATTTTATCTTAGATTTGAAAAAATAAAGTTCTGTCGCAACAGTGACTTTGAATGTGACCTCTAGGCCGTGAGCACTAATGCCTTCGCGAATTTGTAATCTAAATTTGTCATTAAATGGAGTTGCGTAGATTTGTGTGGACTCAATTTTTTCGACACCAGGAATTTTGAAGCTAATTTGACTTTTTCTATTTTTTAAATTTTCAAAAAATTTTTCAGATTCTTTTTCGGATTGCTCTAATAGAAATTTTAAAATTTCTGTGGTCATGCCGCAGCAGTTACTTTGTTTCGGCCATTTTGCTTACTTGAGTAAAGCGCCTTGTCAGCGCGGTTATAGACCTGTTCCCAATTATCCGTTGGCAGCTTTTCAGCAACTCCGACAGAGATTGTCACAGGAATGTTTTTATTTTGAAATACGAACGGATGCATTTGTACTGTGTGGCGGATTCGTTCAGCCACATCCTGTGCTGTTTTCAGCGGAGTCGCCTGCAGTATTAAAACAAACTCTTCGCCGCCGTACCTTGCAAAGTAATCATGCGATCTGACGAGTTTACTTTGCATTAATGTTCCCAGTTCCTTTAATACGTAATCGCCGCCCGGGTGGCCATGGGTATCATTAACTTTTTTAAAATGATCAATATCAAATGTGATAACAGATAAGGGCTCGTTCAATGTCTCAGCACGCTTAATAGCTTCGGGGCCTTTTTCTAGTAGGGCTCCTTTACTGTACGCCGTGGTCAGAGCATCTTTTTGAGCTTTTTCAAAAACTGTTTGGTTTGAAATAGCTTCCAAACTGCCACGCTCAAGAAATTTGAAAATTATATTTCCAGCTTTTATCTGATCATTATTCATCAGTCGCTTTGCAGTCAGTGCAGGTAACATATGGCCATTGACTGCTGTTTTATTCGTCGATCCTAAATCCAAAATAGACACTTCACTGCCAGCAACAACAAATTTTGCATGGGCCCGGCTTATCGAAGCATCTGAAATATAAACGTCACTTTCAACTGAACGCCCAATAGTTAAATCACTTTTTGTTAACAGCCACTGCTTCCCAACGTATCCCGTTGGGCCAACTAAAACGATAATTGCTGGTGGCGCCTCATCAGCGGCGCGCAACTTTCCCTTGAAAGTTTCACTGGCAACAATACTTGTTTTCTCAGCAGTTTCAGACATTAAGCATTCCTTTAGCTTCCTTAGTATCTCGTATATCAATCCAACAGACAACGAATCCGCCTGACATACGACTAGGCAACCGCAACATCTTCTTCAATGCGGTGAAACCCTTTCCACTCTTTTAACCGACCCCTTGGTCTAGTTTCTTGATCCATATATTCAAGTAAAACAAATGTAAGCTTTGTAATCTTACCCAGGGACACGACATCAAGTGATGTTAGCTCAGTCCAGGTACCTGTATTAAAGTACTCTTTTTGATTTCCCCACTGCCGGTATTCATAAACATGAGTGTGACCAAAAATAACTGTATGGATTCGGCTATCATTAAGAATTTTTTTGGCTGACGAACTGAGATCAGGAAAGATAGCGCTTTCCAGGGCCATGCGTAACAAACTTTTTACATTCCACCGAAAACCCTGCTCATTGACGAAAATAATACGATACGCATATTTAAAAAGTTCAAAAAAGGCCTTTAATGCCATCGACGTTTCATTGATTAAGGACCAACGAATCATTTGTCCAAAGGGCCTTACTTTATCGATATGTGGATATTTTTTTTTAATCTTTAATACAAGCTCAACAAAGAAATGAGATCCGAATGGCAAATTTAAAATTGGCTCAGGCCAACCTTGTTTTAAAAAAAACTTTTTTGGGTCCATACGATTCGCTGCTTCATGCATGTGACCGTGCTCAATATGAACTCCGTCAAAATAATAAATTAAATTTTTATATTGAATAGCATGGCCGACAATCTGATTTAAATAGTCCCGGCAACCTTGAAACATCATTCCCTGATCATGATTTCCAATGACGTAGGTAATCTTACGATGAGGGGCAGATAAAAAGTCTCCCATCGCCTTAAATACTTGGGGGTGGCCTTTGATGACAGACTTAAGAACTTCGATAGCTATTGATTCCGTGATAATAGTCAAAAAATGACCGCGATAATCGACCTGCAGAAAGTTCAGAAAATCACCATTGATAATGATTTCGACATCGTACTCACGGTAAGCACCAGTCGAATAGTATTGGATAAACTCGACAAGTTTATCCGCATAATAAAACTCTTCGAGTGAATTCAAGCTGCCATTTTCTAATTGGCGTCCTTTTCCCAAGTGCAAATCACTGACGACCAGCTTAATTTTTTTTTGTGCTGGGGTGATTTCCTCGCTCATAAAAATTAATCTACTTTTTTAAGAGTTGGTTTGCTCTCTTCTTGCAATTCTAAGTTAGCCATTGCTAATCGCAAAGCTCGTGTCGTTCGCTTAAAGGAGTCTTGATTGGTTTCCAGAGTTTTGTTCAGATCAACGCATTTTTGACGGTAGCTTTCGACTTCCATCTGCATCACATCCATTTTGCGACGCAGATCCAGAATCTGGTCATCTTTTGATTTTGACAGAGCATTCTTTTCAGCTCGGATGAGCTCCAGTCGATTTTCTAATTCCCGTTCGCGAATCCGAATTTTTTTCATGTCAAATTTTAATCTTGAATCCAAATCATCTATTTTTAGCTGCGCTTTTTGCAGTTCGACTTCTTTACGCTGAAGGTGTCCTTTGAGCAACGCGGTCTCGTTTTTGAAGGACTCTTCCAGATCTTGCTTGTCATTTTGATATTCATTAACCTGCGCAGTTAACAGATCAGAGCGCTCTTTAATAATATCTGAAGCGGATATTAGTTCTTCATTCTGCTGGCGCAAAGTTTCATTTTCCCGCTCGAGCTCAAGAATTTTTTCTTGTGCGATTCGCAAATTGTCAGCTTGGCCTAAGCTCGCCTCGGAGCTGTTTCCACCCCAAGCAGCATAGCCCTGCGACGACGCTGATTTATTCTGTCCAATGGAAACTTTTATCTTATCTTCATAGTCTTCGACGGGCTTTTTGTGAAATCCAGTAACAGCCACTGTTTTGTCGCCCGAATTAAATTCATATTTTGGTGGCTTGATAACGGCTGTGGAATCCAGGTTTGCCTGTTCCGTTATAGGAATTTTTTGATTGATCGCAAGAGTCTCATCCTCAGTATAAAAATGAGTATTGTGGTCACCTGCGGATGCGCTGTCTCCATTGCCGTCTTCAACCACTGATTTTAAATTTCCTGGCACATCAGGACTGACATCATCTGAGTCAAACAGCGATTTAACCACAGGCGCTGGTGGTTTACGTGAGGGTGCAGGTGAGCTCCGCACTGGCGCTTGAATGTGATTGGTTTCCGCCGAATTATCAGAACCTAGAAGTGATTCATCAAGCGACAAAAAACCCGGATCATCAGGCATCGCATTTATTCGAGTGCTCTCGTAATCGACGCTCGATTTACTATCGAAAGTGGTATCAGAACTAGAAAGAAATGAATTGTTTGGCTCAGGCGCCCCATGAGAAGTGAAACCACCAGATTTTTTATCGAAGCTATCTGGATTTAACTCTAACGGTTCGAAAATCTCATTGAGTGGTAATTCACTCGAATCACTGGCACTATCACTGGCACTATCGCCTTGCACTTCTTTAAGCAAAGATTCCATGAGATCATCAGCAAGCGTAGGTTTTTTTTTCGGTCCGGCCATGTCTGATTTATCGGTTTTGAGACACTCAAACTTAAACTTTTAATCAGTTAAACAATCGCCATTTGTCCAAATGCAGTTGTTTTAAAATGAGAATGTTTTTTTAAGCTGGCCTAAGTGACTTTCATAACTTGCATGATCCACTTTAAGTAACGCCTTCATACTAAAGTCCTGGATTGTCTGGCTAGATAAAACAGTCCCCGCCAGTACTGCTTTTTTTAAATCATTCCACTGAGGTCTGGCTACACAGTTTGCAGCCAAAGTTCCAAAGAAGCCTCCGGCAAAACTATCTCCGGCACCGGTTGGATCAATTACATTTTCGATTGGTAATGCAGGAATCTGAAAAAATCCATCCGCTTTCGAATACAAAGTTGAACCGTATTCGCCGCGTTTTACCACAACGTACTGCGGTCCAAGATCTGCAACTTTTTTAACAGCAGTGACTGGGTTTCGAGTCTGAGTCAGCATTTTAGCCTCTGTCTCATTCATAAAAACGATGTCTACTTTTTTCAAAACATTTAAAAGCTCTTTCTGTTTTGAATCAATCCAAAAGTTCATCGTGTCCATGCCAACAAACAGCGGCTTTCGCACCTGCGCTAAAACTTCTAATTGGAGTACGGGATCAATGTTCGCTAAGAATACAAACTGGCTATCTTTGTAAAGATCTGGAAGTTGAGGATTAAAAGCAGCAAACACATTCAACTCTGTCTTTAAAGTGATCGCATCACTCAGGCTTTTTTCATAAGAGCCCTCCCAGTGGAACGTTTCACCGGGAACTGTCTGCATCCCTGCCAAATCTACCTGGCGATCAGATAAAATTTTTCGATCTGCCGCTAAATAATCTTCACCAACAACACCAACGACGCGTACTTTTGAAAATAAACTGGCAGCAACTGAAAAGTAGTTGGCAGATCCACCTAAGGACTTGTCCGCTTTTCCAGATGGTGTTCTTACTGAATCATAGGCTAGGCTGCCCACTACTAAAACTTCTGACATTGACTCCCCCAATTTTTGAATTAGATATGTCCATGGTTTCTGGACGATCGATCTTTGTTGTTAACTGACCACAAGCCGCATAAATATCGCGACCCATCGTTCTACGTAATAGAACATGTGCTCCTAAATTCATGACTTCTGTATGAAATGCCTGGACGGTCTCATCGGATGGACGCTCAAAACCAGAACCTGGATGTTCATTGAACGGAATTAAATTAATTTTACAAGGGACATCTTTTAGTAGCTTTACCAATTCTTTTGCATGAGCAATTTGATCCGTAACGCCTTTTAATAGAACGTATTCCATTGTTATTTTATCATTCGTTGCACGGTAGTAACGCTTGCACTCGTTCAATAAATCTTTCAGCGGATACTTTTTATTGATTGGCATAATTTGCGAACGCACGTCATCGTTATATCCGTTCAAGCTGACAGCAAGTCGCACTTTAGCTTCAGCGACTCGGTACATTTCAGGAATTAATCCCGATGTTGAAACCGTAATTTTTTTACGAGAAAGGTTAACTCCCCAAGGAGAATGAATTACTTCGATCGCACCAAAAACAGCCTCTGGGTTATCTAAAGGTTCGCCCATTCCCATGAAAACAATATTTGAAAGTTTTAATCCCGTTTTTCCGATCACATCTTGCACTTGCATAAACTGCCCGACGATCTCAGAAATATCCAACCGACGTTTTAGCTTTTGTTTTCCAGTAAAACAAAAATGGCAGGCCATATTGCAGCCAATTTCCGAAGACACACACAATGTCAATCGGCCGTCCGAAGGGATGACCACGGCTTCGATTGAGTTTCCGTCGCGGACATCAAATAAAAATTTTTGCGTCCCATCCACGCTGATCAAATGCTTCAAAATCGGTGGTAGCTCAAAAGTAATTAAATTTTTAAGCTCTGCCCGTAAATCTTTGGATAGATTTAACATGAGGTCAAAATTAGTTACACGTTGCTCGTAGACCCACTTAAAAATCTGCTGGGCGCGAAACTTTTCCTTACCAAATTGCTTTAAATAGGCTTCAAGGCCTTCCAAAGTAAATGAATAAAAGTTTCGAATTTCTGCTTTTGCTTCAGTAAGGTTCGTTACCTGTTGGGTAGCTTCAGATTCCATTGGGTATTCCTTTGGGTGCAGATAATTCTGCTCTGCTTGTTACAGCAGTTGGGTCTTTTCCCATTTGTTAAGTCTCTGTAGATATAGAAGATTTTTGAAAAAGTAAAGGAAAACTCGAACTCAGTTCATTCTGCTCAAGTCAAATACCCATAGACTGTATAGAACTTATAAGATCTGCGATTTCGCAGGGTACGCAGCCGACTTTGCCGACGACAACTCCCGCCGCAAAATTGGCGATCATACAGGATTCTGTTAAGGGAAGTCCTGCAGCCACACCTAAAGCGATTGCGGCAATAACGGTATCGCCAGCACCAGTGACATCAAAAACTTTCTTAGCAAACGTAGGTACCTGCGTGACCTGATCTTGTGAAAATATTGTCATCCCATGCGCACCCTGGGTTAATACAATCTGGCCCGCCCCAGTTATTTTTTGTAGCTCACGGCCTACCTGCAAAACACCTTGAGACGAATTTTCAATTGAATCCTCATGAATTTTGGTTAGGGCTAGGGCTTCCGCATAATTTGGTTTAATCAGGTCGACCCCTTTGTAAAATTCTGCAAATTTTGTCTGATGAGGGTCTACCATCAAAAATTTTTTTGCTGCTTTCGTTACCGCAACAATTTTTTGAACTAAGCTTTGCGAGAAAATTCCTTTGGCGTAATCTTCTAAGACAACGACATCCACCTGGTTAATAATTTTTTCTAATTTTTCGATTAGTGCAAATTCAGATTTTTCAGATAAAGGCCGGCGAATTTCATGATCGACCCGCACTAAATGATGTTGGCCGCTCATAACACGCATTTTGCGAGTCGTTGGCCGAGACACATCCAAGATTAAGCCGTCCGTCGCAACATTTGCTTTTTTTAAAAGTGATTTTAAAATTTCAGAGCCACTGTCTGATCCAATAACAGACAGCAAATGAACTGAGCCCCCAAGGCTTATGACATTTTGTGCAACATTTGCAGCCAGTCCTAAGCGCTGGTCTTCGGCTTCCACTTCTAAAACCGGTACCGGCGCTTCCGGGCTAATTCGTTTTACTGAGCCCATGACGTATTCATCGACGCCAACATCGCCGATAACTAAGATTTTTTTATTTTTAAATAACGAAATTTTTTCAACCAGCCCGTGCCGGGTGGCTTGATCTACAGATAAGGCTTGAATGAAATTTGACATGCGGGCCAACCTATTGCATTAAATTGTGTGTTCAAATCAAAACTCAATCAGCATAGCCGAACTTCCCAGCAATATCAAAATTTGATTTACAAACCCGATTACATCAAAGCAACTGCTAAAAAAGAAATTCTGCAGTTTTTAGCGACCTTATATCCTATTTGGGAAATGCGCTTTTCCAATTCCAATCCACCACCCGCGGGCGAGCCCAATCGCGAGCTCCTGCGTCCAGTTTATTGGCTCGGTAATTGGCAATTTGCTTGTTTAGATTACTATCACCCACCGAAAGGAATTCGGCACCGCTGCACCCGTGCCGAAGATTATCCACCCGTTCTTAAACGAATTATTGCCGAAATTGAAAGTGAAGTCCGACAAACTTTTTCTCCAAAAGATGTTCCTGAAGACTGGCATTTGAATACGTGCCTGATTAATTTTTACGGCAATAAATATTTTGATGATACTGCCATCGACTGTGCCCGTGTCGGTGAACATAAAGATTTTGAGCCTGGCCCAGTAGCCTCTGTCAGTTTTGGAGAGCGAGCCCTTTTTCAATTTGTAAAAAGCGAGGGCAAACAACAAAAAAGCCAAGTCATTTTGCAGCAGTGGCTAGATGATTCCAGCTTACAGATATTTGGCGGAGACAAATTCAAGAAGCAGCTTTTTCACCGTGTTCAGCGCGTTGAAGACAAAGGAATTGTTTTTGATGATCTTAAAACCACAGGCTTTGAAACCCGCCGTATTAATTTTACTTTCCGCTACGTTCCCCGAGAACACATTCAGCCCTACCGCCAGTTCCCCGAAAATTTACGTTCTGACCTGAATGATTATGTTACCGAATTGGCAAAACATTCTGACTACTGGAAAGCTGAGCTCGTTTAATAAAATACCCTCAGTGCCTAGTGCCACTTTTTTGAAAATGCTAAATTTTTTTTGTGGGATTGTTTAAGCCTAATCCCTTTTCATAGATCAGATTCATAGTCGTATGGGGCACTTTTAGAAAAAAACCAATTTT
>JAYUTU010000108.1:0-2817 GCA_043754975.1 Bdellovibrionales bacterium
TAGCTAAACACGCGGCAGAGCTTTTAAAAAGTAGACGAATTTCTAATTTTGAAAAGCAGATGGCTTTACAGCATTTAGTTTGGATTGCCGAACTTAAAATGAATTTTAAATTGGCTATCAATTTATTAGCTCAGATAAAACCAAGTGCAGCTGTGCAAGCTCAATATTATTTAAAAGTTGCTACATTAAAAGAGCTTGCTGGGGAAAATCCAAGTGCAGCCTATAGCCATTTTCTAGCGCTATCCAAACACCCTGAAAAAAGTGCTTTCGCTGCACATCAGTTGGTCTTATTTTCCAAAAATCCAATGAAGATATTTAAAAACTTTGAATTGGTTTTGCGTCGTCATCCTGAATTGTACGCGTCGGCTGCAATCTATGTCTTTGAAAACACCAAGGACACTCAGTTTGGGAAACAAATATTAAAATCAAAAGCGGTGCGTACGTCTTCAAATGGACAGTTATTAGTGCATGCATTTGCATTTAATTCTTTAAATGAATTAACCACAGAGATACGGAAAAACAAGCTGATAGCAGCGTCTGATTCCGTATTAAAACGAAAACTTCTCGCGCGGGAAAATAGCTTAAAGCAATTAGAGAAACTCGCAAATAAAGCGATCGCTCAGAAAGACACTGCACTTCAGCTGGTGTTTCTATCCCGAGTTGCCGAAGAGAATCTGCGTCTGGCTCAGGAAATTGCAGCAGTGCCGCTACCTAAGCATTTGACGACTGCAGAAAAACTTCAGTATCAAAAACAAATTACCGAAATGGTTTTTCCCTATCACACTAAGTCTCAGCAGGTCATGTCGAAGACGTCTGATATATGGAAAGACGCCGTCGCGCAGAACAGCTTTCTCGAATTGACTGAATGCTCGGTGCAGTTGGCTCGTTCGGGATGCCAATTAGCGGCTACTGAAATGGCCTACTTGAAGGCGTCAGCTCGAGCTGCGGGCCTTGCCACGGACCCGTTTGAAAAACTTTCTGAACAGCAACAAAAAACGTTAGCGGAAGCTGAATCATTGCGAAAAAAAATTAAGGCAAATCCATTTAACATCAGTGATTTAGCTAAGTTGAAAAATCTGCAATCATCTTTAGGTCGTGGCCCGATGGTTGCTTATTTAGATAGTCGATTGATCGAAATACAAAAACGAGGAAAAAGTGGAAACTAAAAATATTATTTTAATTTTGTTCCTTACAGTCGCTGTCAGTTTGGCAATCACTGTTCATGGAAAAGAAGTAAAATCGTCACAAAAAATGAAACTAGCAAAAGTGCTGGGCCCTGCAAAAGACCAGACAAAAGATCAGGGCTTGCGTTTAAGCACGGATGTTCGTTTCGATGGACACCTCGTCGGTGGAAAAATTCAATCTCCGTTTGAATCAGTAGCAGTAGTTGAAAATGAAAAATCGATTGATGATTTAATTGGAATGCGCACTAATTTTTCGGACCGCATCTTAAAACTAAAAGGGATGAGGTAATCATGTTCTACTTAAAAGATTCTCAAGGTAACGTAGTTCGGGCACTCGAATTTACAGCCGATCAAATCACGTTCATTCAGCGCCTGGATACAAAGCGGGTCGAAGCCACTCAAGATTTAAGCTATTATGATCAGCTAAAAATAAAGTACACGGTTTTAGACGTTATTGACAAAACAATGCTGGTAAAAAATAAAAACCATCCTATCAAAGAAACTCAGGGGCATTTAACACTAGTTCATGAGGCAGATGTTGTCTTAGCAAACGTGGTTCTTCCGTTTGATGATGGATCGCAATTTAACCATATTTTCAAAAAGACCGCACAGATTTCTGCTGGAGTTGCAGCCCTGTTATTTTCGGTCAACGTTTTGCTGCAGAGACTTGAGGAAAAGAAGCCACAAATGCAAGTGGTTCAAGTTATGGACCGCCAGCAGATAGAAAAATTGATGATCACTCCAGTATCAGAAACTCCCCTGCAGAAAAAGCAAGTCATGGTTTTAAAAAAAGTACGGCCAGTGATGAGTAAGTTACCAAGAACAATTAAGCCGCGACAAATCGTAACACAGCAGAGTGGCGTTTTAGGTGTTCTTGGAAGTTTAAAAAAATCGAATCAAAACGGTGGGCTTAAGTTAGATTTAGCTCAGGCCTCTGCAGGTATTGGTCGTGGTGGATCAAAGGGAAGTGGCGGAGTTCAAACAAGCGTTTACGCTAAAGGTATGTTTGCAAGTCCCTTGGGAACTGGTGCTCGTATCCAAGGAGCCGGCGGCTATGGAACACGCGGAAAAGGTGGCGGTCAAGCAGGGTATGGAAAAGTAAGCCTTGTTGGAGCTGGTGGATCTTTTTTTCAACCCATTGAAAGTGAAGCTTGGATTGGTGGCGGATTAGACCGAAATGAAATCGCTGCAATTATTAATCGTCACTTAAGTGAAGTTCGATTTTGTTATGAAAAAGGTTTACAGCAAAAGCCAAAATTAGCAGGACGTCTTTCGATGAATTTTATGATCGGACCTAATGGCACAGTCACAGTCGCAAAAGTTGCAAATTCAAGTTTAAACCATGTGCCTGTTGAGAACTGCATTCGTGATCGATTGAAAACTTGGAACTTTCCAAAACCAGAAGGCGGAGTCACTGTGAAAGTGTCCTACCCCTTTATTTTACGCCGCGTAAGCGACACTTAGAAAGGTATTTGACGATGAAAAAAACTAATCTCATTTTAATTCCAATACTAACTGCTGTGATGGTGCTGACATCTTGCGGAGGTTCTGCCAACCCAAAAGCTAAATACAATGGGCTGGACGGAGTCCCGGCCACAGATGAAAAAGCAACACCGCAGACGGTAATGAAACC
>JAYUTU010000109.1:0-2817 GCA_043754975.1 Bdellovibrionales bacterium
AACAGGTTTTGAAATAGGAGATAAGCCTCCGTTATTAAAATGAAGACTGTCTGATTTATAAAATAAATTTTTATAGTCAGCTAAAGTCACCCTAAAAGACCTGGCAATTCATTTACGAGCTGCTGCAAGCGATCAAAGTGGAGCCGATGACCAAGTAAGCAAATGCGAATAACTTTTCGTCCGTCGACTTCGCACGACGAGAGAAACATTGTGTTTGCCAAATTTATTTTTTCAAGTAACGCCTGTGTTTTCCTATTTGAGTCAGACACATCAGAGCCCTCAACAAAAAAGGATAGAACAGTCAGTTGTGCATTCTGATAAATCTTTAACTGCGGTAGCTGACTCAGTTGAGTTTGTAGCCACGCTGTTAATTCTAATTTTTCTTCGAGATTGAGAATAAAAGGCTCGATGCCTAAAGTTTTAATTGGCAGCCAAACGCGAAGTCCACGCCAATCTCGGGAAAGTTCGATACTGATGTCTGCATAATCAACTTGAATTCCAGTGTCCTCAGCCGCAGGTGACGGCGGCATATACGTCGTTGAACTTAAAAAATCGTAGTAAATTTTATTTTTATCACGAATCAGCAGCCCACCAGTTCCGTAAGGTAAACACAGGGCTTTGTGCGGATCAAACGCGATCGAATCAGCCGTTTCAATTCCAACTAAAATATCGCGACCACGTTCCGTCAACATAAACAGAGCTCCGTAGGCTCCGTCCACGTGAAACCAAAGCCCGTATTTTTTAGCTAACAAAGACAATTGCACAAGATTATCAACAGCGCCGGTATTCGTGGATCCTGCAGTACCAACAACTGCAAATGGCTTCAGACCTTTTTTTATGTCTGCCAAAATCATTTGTTCAAGTGCGTGCATGTCCATTTTTAAATCGGCTTGGGTGTTAACTTTTTGTAAACTTTCTTTTGGGAAGCCTAAGAAGTCGAGAGCTTTCCCAATGCAGTGGTGGGCTTGTGCGGATGCATAGACCCGGCCTTCTGATAAATTATAGCTTTTCAAAATATTTTTACGAGCTAAGGTCAGCGCCGCTAAGTTAGCTTGGCTTCCACCACTGGTAAAATAACCAATTGCCGTTTTTTCTGGGAATTGAAACAAATTAAGAAACCAATTTACGGCCTCTGCTTCTAAGGTCACACACCCCGGAGCCATCATAAAATGTCCAGTAAACGGATTTAACGTCTGCGAAATTAACTGCGCTAAATTACTGTAAACATTAGCTGAACCTGACACGTACGCTGCATAGGCCGGGTGCCCTGGCATCTGTGATAACGGCGCTAACTCATCAAATATAAGCTTTAACTGCTCTGATAAATGCTGACCGTACTGCGGAAAATTTTTAATCACTTGGTACGGAACTTTAAAGTCCTCGCGGACGAAATTTTTCTGCGGATCGTGAGCAGTTCCAGATGCCTTCATTCGAGTTAAGCCCTTATAAAATTCTAGAATTTTATTTTGAGTTGATTGGAACATATTTTTTAGAGTGTCTTCGGAGGGCTCAAGTGGTTGTTCGATTTTTTTAAACCAGTCTTTGCCGCTGGTCATTTGATCAAGAACGCTAGCACGCTTTTGATGCGTGTATTCATTTGAGTTATTGAATTTGAACGAACCGTTATCAGCAGAGCCGTCACCAGTTGCAGCAATACGAAAACCAGAGTGCTGGTAAAAATGGGGACGAAAGTGAAATCGCGCGTAGCGGCTGGCTTCATGACCACAGCTAATAAATGATCCACCCGCAATCATGTAGTGCTTACCGTCGAAACACGGAGTTGAAAAATCGTCGTAGAGGGGATGAACTTCAAAATTTTCTAGTGGATTAAATTGATCTTCCAGTAAGTGCCAAACATTCCCCATGTAGTGACCATCCACTGGGCTGGCTGACGAATAGGTTAAATTAAAATTAAAATCTGTCTGATTTTCCAGTTTTGAAGTTGCATAGCTCGATGTTTGCAGCACGGGATCAGTAGAAAAGTTACTTAGAACCTGGTGCTCGCCCTCGGTCAGTAAGCGGTAGTGTAGATTTGTTTTATCTTTGCTTTGTTTCCAAACGCAGTACGCTTTGGCTTCGTGATGATTAACTTCTACAGGCCAATCCCATGGCATGTCGATGACTTCAAATAAAGTTCGTAATTTATATTCGTGCAGGCCTTCTGGTCCGCTGGACATCCAAAATGTCGGGCGCTTGGTGTTACGAAATTTTCTCCAGGCTAAACCCTCGGGAAGCCAGTATTTATCTTGGCTGTAATCACCGGATTTCACGAATTCGTAAAACTCACCGTTGGTAATTAATCTTTCAGTTGCTTGAAATTCTTTTAATTGAATCGTGCGCGTTCCGTATTCATTATCCCAACCATAAGATTTTTCTGTCGCAGATTTTCCAAGAGTTATAGCCTGACTATTTTTCTTTACCCAGTTACTGCTTTGGTAGTCTTTTCCAAGCACTGGAAACGTGCTTTTTTTTACTTTGCTGCTGGGATGCAGGGGCGCCCAGTACTTCGGGGTTTGCACAAGCTCTAATGGCAGCTCACGCATCAAAACTGATGAGGTTTCGAAATGTATTTTCTCGTGTTCAAAACCCATCCACAGCGCCCACAGGCTGGATGTCAATTTATTGTCCACGCGTTTTTCGATTTCTGGATGAGTAAGAATTAAATTTTTGATGATGTCGTAAACTTTTTTTCTGTAGGCGCGCACATCGTCTACAGACGGCCAAATCATTTCATTTTTCCCTAAATCATCCCAGCTCATTTCATCAACGCCAGTTTCAAGAACTTTTTCTAAATAAAGATCAATGGGTGCAACTACC
>JAYUTU010000110.1:0-6135 GCA_043754975.1 Bdellovibrionales bacterium
AAAGTCTTTACTAGTTCAGCGATTTCTAAAACTGTCTTGCCTGATAATTCTGTTACTAATTGTTCATTTGATAAAGCCATTTTCATTTCCTTCTAATTAAAATTAATTAAGCTACGGCTTATGCCGTAAACTATGTTTGTGGTGCAGCAGCTTCAGCAGCTGGAGCAGCGTCTTTAGTAGCGTAAACATTCATTAGGCGTACTAATCGAGCCGATGGCTCTTTCAATAAACATAAGAACTGTGCTCGTAATTGATCTTTTCCTGGTAATGTCGCCAAGAACTTGATTTTGTTTGCATCAAGCGCCTCGCCGTCCATAACTCCAGTTTTGATCTTTAGAGCTTCAACATCTTTCCCGAAATCAGCCAGTGTCTTTGCGACGCCAACAACTTCATTGAATGCAAATACGATTGCATTTGTACCCTTCATTGTTGAATCGAAAGCGGTACTGATCGTTGGATGATCTTTGAACGCGCGCTTCGCCAGTGTGTTGCGCACTACCTTCATCTCAGACTCTGCAGCGTGAAGCTTTTTACGTAACGATGTTACTTGCTCCACTTTCATGCCCTTAAAGTCTACGACAAAGGCACCTTTAGCTTTAGCTAATTTTTCAGAGATCATTTTGATGTCTGTATCTTTATCAGCTCTTAACATATCGGAACCTCCCTTCGTGAGTTTTAAGAACGTCCGTCTCGAGTGGCTTAGAAGTAAAGACGAATTTCTTTACTTCTAAATTAAGTCCGCTAATTACACCTTTGGAATTACAAAGGCGTTTTCAGCTAAGAGACCAGCTTTCACCGACGTTCTAGTTTAAAAAATTAATCTTCAGAGCTACCCATCGCTTCATTGGCATCAAGCTTTACGCCCGGGCCCATAGTTGAAGCAATTGATAATGTACGCAAATAAACTCCTTTTGAAGTCGCGGGTTTCGCTTTCACGATAGCTCCCATAAACGCATCAAAATTGTCTTTTAACTTTTGCGGACCCATTGATTTACGACCGATAGAAGCGTGAACGATACCAGCTTTATCAACGCGGAAATCTAATTTACCTTTTTTCTCTGCAGTTACTGCTTCGCCGACATTCATAGTTACAGTTCCTACTTTAGGATTCGGCATTAAACCACGAGGTCCAAGAACCTTAGCCACTTTTGAAACTGTCGCCATCATATCTGGAGTTGCAATACACTTGTCGAATTCCAACCAGCCTTCGTTGATTTTAGCAACGAGGTCGTCGGCACCCACATAGTCAGCACCAGCATTTTTTGCCTCTGCTTCTTTTGGGCCCTTTGCGAAAACAACAACGCGTACGTTTTTACCTAAACCGTGAGGCAAGGCAATCGCGCCGCGAACCTGTTGGTCTGATTGCTTAGGATCAATACCTAAACGAACGGCAACGTCGATGGACTCATCAAATTTAGCTGGAGCTGTCTCAACTGCTAGCTTGATGCCTTCTGTGAAATTATATTTTTTTACGCTATCTACTTTTTTTGCAGATGCTACGAATTTTTTTCCCATATTTCCGCCTAATCCTGTACTTCGATGCCCATGCTTTTCGCAGTTCCAGCAACTTGAGACATTGCTGATTCCACTTTCACACAGTTCAAATCGGGCAACTTAGTCGTTGCGATTATTCTGATTTGGTCTTGCTTGATTTTGCCGACCTTGTCTTTTTGCGGCATCTTAGAACCTGATTCTAATTTCAATGCCTTCTTGATTAACGAAGATACCGGAGACGTCTTGGTAATGAATGTAAACGAACGGTCCTGGTAAACAGTGATAATGATCGGAACGATAGCGTCACCTAACGCTTGCGTCTTCGCATTAAACTGCTTGCAGAATTCCATGATGTTTACCCCATGTTGTCCAAGTGCCGGTCCAACGGGAGGAGCTGGATTCGCTTTCCCTGCCGGTATCTGTAGCTTAATCATACCTGTAACTTTTTTTGCCATGATTTTCCCACTTATTTATGAGGTTAAGTTTTTGCTTTGGTCCCCATGACCTAGCAAATTAAAAAATTATTTATGTTTTCTCTACTTGAACGAAATCTAACTCCACCGGAGTAGGCCGTCCGAAAATTGTAACAAGTACTTTTACTTTTGCTTTGTCTTCGTTGATGTCTTCAACAGTTCCGTTGAATGAGCTGAACGGACCATCAACAACCATGACTTGTTCGCCAACAGAGAAATTGACCTTTGCACGTGGCTTTTCGCCAAGTCCCGCCATCTGTTGAGTCACGCGCATAACTTCGTGTTCTGGAACTTCAGGAGGACGCGTTTTTGTCCCACCCACGAAACCACCAACTTTTGAAGAGTTTTTTACTAAGTGCCAAGTCTGATCATTTAAAACCATCTGAACAAAAATATATCCCGGGAAAAATTTACGAGATTTTGTTGTCTTTTGACCTTTTACTAACTCCACAACATTTTCTGCTGGAATTAATATGTCGCCAAACATCGCTTCCATTTTATTAGAGCGGATTTTTTCTTCGATAGCAGCCTTCGCTGTGTTTTCACAACTCGTCTGAACGTTAACGATGTACCATTTTTTATCCATGCTAACCCCTACTTCATTAATTGATTCAGAACAAATGCCGAAAACATATCAAATACACTAACGATCACACTGGAAATTAAAACCATAACGATGACTATAATCGTCATTCCACGAGTGTCTTTGCTAGGCGGCCAAACAACTTTTTTAATTTCGGCGATCACTTCATCGGCCCAAGTTAAAACGTTTTTATTAAATTGCAGATAGATAAATAAACCTAAGCCCACAGTCACCGGTAAGCCGTGACGAAATAAATCGTAATTCATCGCTTTTGCGACTGGGCCGAAAGCTCCAGAAAAAACTTTTAATAATGTCGACAGTGTCACACCGATAAGAGCAGCAAAAGCTACAAAACTCAGGGTTAGAATTTTTGAATTTGTTTTATCCATTCGAATTCCTTAATTTGTAAAAAAAGTTCTTATGCCTAATCATTTATTTTTGTTACCAAAAATAAATTTTTTGCATCAACACCAAGTTGGAAAACCAAATTGGCAGGGGAAGAGGGATTCGAACCCACGACCTAACGATTTGGAGTCGTTCGCTCTACCACTGGAGCTATTCCCCTTTAGTTGACACAAGACGCAGAATATAACTCTAAAAACACAAAGGGGACAACTGTTAAGTTATCCCCTTGGCTTGATTTTTGAAATTTGCGGCAAACAGCGAAAAGTTGCCTAAAACGCTGATTTTCGCAGCGCATTAAGTTGTCGTCAATTACTCAACGATTTCAGTAACAACGCCGGCACCAACAGTACGACCACCTTCGCGGATTGCGAAACGTAATCCCATTTCCATAGCGATCGGAGTGATTAACTCAACGTTAACCTCGATCTTATCGCCAGGCATAACCATTTCAGTTCCAGCTTTTAAAGTTACCACGCCAGTCACGTCAGTTGTACGGAAGTAAAACTGTGGACGGTAGTTAGTGAAGAATGGAGTATGACGACCGCCCTCTTCTTTAGTCAGGATGTAAGCCTCACCTTTGAATTTTTTATGCGGCTTAACAGTTCCTGGCTTAGCAAGAACTTGTCCACGCTCGACGTCTTCTTTTTTAGTACCGCGTAGTAAAACACCGCAGTTGTCGCCCGCTTGACCTTCATCAAGAAGCTTACGGAACATTTCGATTCCAGTTACAGTTGTTTTTTGAGTTGGACGGATACCGATGATCTCGATCTCGTCATTTACTTTAACGATTCCGCGCTCAACACGGCCAGTAACAACAGTTCCACGACCAGAGATTGAGAACACGTCCTCAACTGGCATTAAGAATGTTTTGTCGATAGCACGAGCTGGTTGTGGAATGTAAGTGTCACACGCTTCCATCAATTTCATGATAGATTTTGTACCCAAATCAGAATCAACGCCTTCTAAACCAAGTTTAGCAGAACCTTGAACGATAGGGATTTCGTCGCCTGGGAAATCGTATTTAGAAAGAAGTTCACGAATTTCCATTTCAACTAGTTCTAATAATTCTTTGTCATCAACCATGTCACACTTGTTCATGAAAACAACAAGAGATGGAACACCAACTTGACGAGCAAGTAGGATATGTTCACGTGTTTGAGGCATAGGACCATCGGCAGCAGAAACAACTAGAATTCCGCCATCCATTTGCGCGGCACCAGTGATCATGTTTTTTACGTAGTCAGCATGTCCTGGGCAGTCAACGTGTGCATAGTGACGGTTCGCAGTTTCGTACTCAACGTGAGTTGTAGAGATCGTGATACCACGCTCTTTCTCTTCAGGAGACTTATCGATTTGATCGTAAGCCATTGCCTTCGAGTTACCTAACTTCGACAAAGTCGTTGTGATAGCTGCGGTTAAAGTTGTTTTTCCATGATCGACGTGACCGATAGTTCCGATGTTCACATGGGGCTTGTTCCGGTTGAATTTCTCTTTAGACATTATGTCCTCCTGCAGAGCTTGTTATTTATATTTTCGTTCAAAACTTTTTAAAACTAAAATCAATTTTATCACTTTAAAACCACTTACAAAACCATCAATTTGGAGCCCGTGATCGGAGCCGAACCGACGACCTCACCCTTACCAAGGGTGTGCTCTACCACTGAGCTACACGGGCATCACCGTGCTTCTTCAGATATCTGATATCATGATATCGAGATATCGGATATCTGAATTATTTGGAGCGGGGAACGGGTCTCGAACCCGCAACCCTCTGCTTGGAAGGCAGATACTCTAGCCAATTGAGCTACCCCCGCCCGGGTTCAAATTTTTGCGACTACACAGCTGCTTTCTAGTAGGATCGCTTGCGCGATCCATAATTGTGGCTACTAGAAACAAAAACCGCTTTCTTTCGAAAACAATTTGGTGGGCAGGGAAGGATTCGAACCTTCGTAGACATAAGCCAGCAGATTTACAGTCTGCCCCCTTTAGCCACTCGGGCACCTACCCAAACAGATGCGCACTCGCAAAAATTTGGAGCTGGTTATGGGACTCGAACCCGCAACCTGCTGATTACAAATCAGCTGCTCTACCAATTGAGCTAAACCAGCAACGTCAGACATAAGTCGAAAAAAAATAAATTCGGTTTATGCTGCAAAGTAAAATTTCTACTGGAACTGGGTAGTTAGGTCAAAATAATTTTCGAGTGAGTCTATTTTTTTGACTCACCCATGACCAGCCACTGCCGTTTGGTTTCTGCCAGCGCCAGTGCCGCCGATACAGAAACATTGTAGCTAGCGTCAGCTGACAACTGCGGAATGCTTACTAATTCGTCACAAAGTTTCTCAGTCGTGGTTCTTAAACCTTTGTCTTCGGCGCCCAAAACCCAAATGACTTTTTCCGGAAATTTAATATCGTAAATTGTTTTTTTCGCTCTGTGGCTGAGTCCATAAACCCAGAATCCAGCTTGCTTTAAAGTCTCGAATGGCTGTGTGAATTGATTATTTCGGTAAATGGGAACGTGCTCAACTCCGCCGCAGGCAACTTTACTAACCGTTGCCGTCACTCCAACCGCGCGGTCGTCCGGAATTATGACCCCGTGCACACCCATTAGCCAACTTGTTCGCAGGACTGCACCTAAGTTGTGGGGGTCTTCGACTCCGTCTAAGGCGACAACAAGGCCATTATTTTCCCAACCCAAATCATGATACTTAAACTCTGGCGTCTCATTGGAGAAAAGCACGGCCCCCTGATGCGAGTGACACAGCTGCGCCAGTTGGCTTTCCGTTTTTTCTTCGAAACTGATTTTGAAAGAAATTAATTTATCTACGATTTCGCGCAAGTCAGCGGACGTTTTCCAGTTATTTTGTAGCAGAGCTGCTTGAACTGACTTCGGGCGTTTTTTTAAAAGTTCTTTGATCGCGTGAGTTCCAGCCACATGACGCCAACCCTTTGGAAATTGTGGTTTGGATTCGCGCGGACCATCGAAATTACTATTTTTTGTAGCCATACTTTTTGCAGCCATATTTTTTGCAGCTACCTCTTTTACAGCTTTACTTTTTGCAGCGAAACCTTTGGGACGAAAAACTTTTTTCATTGAACAACTTTCTGATTAAATATTTTTTAAAATTTCTTCGATAGTTTCTCGGGGCCGTGGCGATTTTAAAATTGTGCGCCCTAAAA
>JAYUTU010000111.1:0-2815 GCA_043754975.1 Bdellovibrionales bacterium
GTTTCATTAAAACGTGACTCCAAAGCCAAAGATAGGATAGCCGTCAGTTTGCGTGATAGGCTCGGTTAGATCGACACCGTCTTGTTTTCTTAATGTTTGCGTTTTAATTTTGTAGCTTGCGTGAAAAAATGGCCCGTTGCCACTGCTTCCTGAAAGTGGAAAACGAGCCCCAACCCCGTAAACAAAGCCCGTTCCGGTTTCAGCGGCGATAGCGCGGTCGGTGTAAGCGCGCTTTGCAGATATCAAATAACCGACTTCGAAAAAAAATTTAGCCAAGTAAGCTTCAATTTTAATTCCATAAGCAGAATCCTTTTCGTTTGATCCATGCAAATCATAATCAAAAATGGGCCCGAAGCCTACGCGGCTGTAGGCCCAAACAAATTCAGTACGCGTCAAAACAGAGGAGCCCGATGGGCCAGCCCCGCCCTGCGTTGTTGAACTATTTAAAATCATAACACCAGTCGAAAGAATTTTGCGTGCCTTTGTGCCAGACTGTGCAAATCCGCTAAGACAGAAAAAAAAAGTAATAATTAAAAGTGAGTACTTCATGAATTACCTCAGGGTGCGGAAACTTTTAGTTGCCGACGTTGCGCTGTTGGTACAGCCATCTGTGCTACGTACATTGTACTGGTAAAACTTGTAAGGCTGAAGTCCAGTTATATCGACAGAATGAAATGTAACCTGAGCTACATTATCTGTGGTTAAAGTCGTCGGCGAAATGGCACCGTAACCTACCTGTGAACTCGAGCCCTCGTTAGTCAGCCACTGAATTTTCGCAGATGTAGCCGTAATACTAGAGACTTGAATTGACGATATTAACGGAGCAGCGAAGTCCATTGTGCAACTGGTAGGACCGACAACGCCACCGTTTAACGGCGATGTTGGATTATCAGGAATATCACAAATCTCTGCAGAATAATTTCCTTTTAGGACTAAATCAGGTCCGTTAACCGCGACCCCGTAGGTTCTGCCAGAGGTTGCGCCTTGTCCGTACACGCTTGCCATCGGACCAGCAATTGCAATATTTAGTTTTCCTTGCAATAGCAGCTCTTTCACTTTTTCAGCGGAGAATAGCGACAAGAGGTTTAATGTTGCATTGGTAGAAACATTCGTTGCAGGAACTGTCGTAACAAATGTATTCCAGTAAGTTCTGGCAGCCGCATCCGTTGACCAGCTTTCAACAACTGCAGATGCTGAAGTTCGGTCAAATCCGTCTTGATCAAAACCGATTCCATTAATCACAATTGCTGCTGGTCCCGGGTTGGTCCGCTTAACCTGCATCGGAATATTGCCAACGGTAATATTTAAATTTGTATAAGAAGCCAATTTTGGAAGCTTAGGATCGTAAAAGAATTCGACCGAGCGAAATGTTGTGTAATTAGTTGCATAAGAAGCTGATGGCGTAACAACTGTGCCCGTGAAGGCGGGTGCTGCAATAGAGTTTCCGTCGTTATGAATGTATGTATTTACAATTTTATAAATGGGACTTTGTGCGCACACTAGCGGTGTTTTTGAAATCGTAAAACCTTCAAGCAAAAGTAAGGGTTTACTCGTTTCATTAGGTGCTGAGTCCGGATAAATTACAGCATCGTCTCCGCTGACAACACGAAGTAAGCCGTCAGATAGCACTCCAGCAATTGTTAACGGAGTAAATTTGAGTAATTCACCAAGGGCCAAATCGAAAGTATTCGGCAGGTTTATTTTGTAGTGAGTTAAAGCAAAATCCATATAGAACAAATTTGGTGTACCGTTCGGAATTGCTCCACCGGTACATGCGCCCAGCGCGCACGTGTAGTTCCTGTAAAGTATTTTTGGGCTTGAAGGAGAGGGGCTTCCCGTCGGAGGGTAACCTGTTAGGACTCCATCAACGAAAATACCTTCCGTATCTGAAGAATCACGTCTAGTTGCCAGGAGAATTCTGGCGTCGGCAATCGCGTAATTATTGGGGGGATAAGTAAATTCATATTTGAATGGCCACTGGGAATTGATCGTCGGATCTCCGAGCGCTCGGCGCGGGCCCGTGAAGGGTAAATCAGAGTTCAGCCATTCCGTAATTTCAGGAGTTGCTTCCACAATTTTAGTTACTGTATACAGCTGGCCTTGATCAGAGCCATCAGTTCTGGTGCCGCCATCATCAACTGTTGGGTCACCTAAAAAGGTTCCTGTTGATAACGCTTCCGCCTTACCGTCACAACTTGTCGCGTAGACAAGGTAAAGCGATAGCAAAAAGCATTTAATAACAAAGTTTTTAGCTAGACGTCCCACGAACTGCTTATCGGCATGGACCTCGAGGGAGCTGAAGTACTTTTATACAGTTTTTACTCAATACAGGTAGAAGTACTTCAGACCGCTGCTAAGTGTGTCAGCCTGAGAATTTAAATCAAATCGAAAAGGATAAATTCACTCTGTTGATTCGCTTTAAAATTTATTTTATCTACCTCTTCGATCGCAAGAGCATCACCAGCTTTGATGACTTTGCTATCAACTGTAATTTCACCACTAACCACTTGTACCCAGACTCCACGGCCGCTACGTAGATTAAATTCAACGTGAGAATGTTTTTTCAATCTCGAGATATACATATCTGCATCTTGATTAATTTTTATTGAACCGTGCCGGCCATCTTCTGAAACTACGAGCACCAAATTTTTTTCATTAATTTCTTTTTCGAAACTTTTTTGCCCGTATCCTGGTTGGACACCATTTTTTTTTGGTTTAATCCAAATTTGAAAAAAATGTGTAGCTTCGTTAGCTTTGTGGTTTTGTTCTGAGTGTGAAATTCCAGTTCCCGCAGTCAGTCTTTGTACTTCTCCGG
>JAYUTU010000112.1:0-2814 GCA_043754975.1 Bdellovibrionales bacterium
GAATATCATAACTATTATAATATCGGCATGGCCGTATCGACAGAACGTGGTTTGATGGTCCCAGTAGTCAAAGATGCAGATCTACTTTCTGTGGCTGGGATTGAATTAGCCATTCGTGATTTAGCACTTAAGGGCCGCGATGGAAAAATCACTCCAGATGATTTAAATGGTGGAACATTTTCCATTACAAACGGTGGCGTATTTGGATCCCTGCTTTCAACGCCGATTTTAAACGCTCCCCAAAGTGCGATACTTGGTCTGCATAAAATTGAAGAGCGCGCAGTAGTCATTAACGGAAAAGTTGAAGTGCGCTCTATGATGTACGTGGCATTATCTTACGATCACCGCATTATCGACGGTAAAGAAGCCGTCGGGTTCTTAGTAAAAATTAAAGAAGGCGTCGAAGATCCAGAAAGATTGTTAATCGAAGTCTAATCAACGGCGCAATTTTACTTTATCTCGTATTTTATCGGTCAGCGTAGAAATTTAATTAAAGGTTTTAATATGGAAAAATTTGATCTTGTTGTAATAGGTTCTGGTCCCGGCGGGTACGTTGGCGCGATCCGCGCAGCTCAGCTTGGATTAAAAACTGCAGTTATTGAAAAAGAGAAAACATTTGGTGGCACATGTCTTAATGTTGGCTGCATTCCTTCGAAAGCATTGCTGCAAAGTTCTGAATTTTTTCATGAAGCCAGTCATGAATTTGCCGACCACGGCGTGGTCCTTGAATCTGTTAAATTAGATTTGGCAAAAATGATGGCCCGAAAAGATAAAATTGTAAAAGATTTGACTGGTGGAATTGAATTTTTATTTAAGAAAAATAAAATTACGCCGCTCAAAGGCTATGGCAAAATTATTAATGCCACGACTGTGGAAATCACAGCCGCAGACGGGACAAAATCTCAGGTCGAAGCAAAAAATATAGTTATTGCTACGGGCTCAGTCCCCGTAGAACTTCCATTTTTAAAATTTGATGAAAAGAAAATTTTGTCCTCTACTGGTGCATTAGCTCTAGATTATGTTCCTAAGGAAATGGTTGTTGTTGGCGGTGGCGTGATAGGTCTTGAAATGGGTTCAGTTTGGGCGCGCCTAGGAACAAAAGTCACTGTCATTGAATTTGCTGATAAAATCTGTTCGATGATGGAGCAAGACTGCATCACGGTATTACTGCGATCAATGAAGAAACTTGGCGTTGTCTTTATGACTTCAACCAAAGTTACTGCTTCTAGATCCGTTGGTGGCCGTGTTGAGCTTGATTTTGAAAATATTAAAGATGAAAAAAAATCGTCGATTCAATGTGATGTCGTATTGGTCTCTACGGGTCGAAAACCATTCGCAGAAGGCCTTGGTTTAGAAACAGTTGGTATTGAAAAAGATGACCGCGGCCGGGTAAAAATCAATCATCACTATCAAACCAATGTTCCTAATATTTTTGCCATTGGCGACGTGACTGTAGGCCCTATGCTAGCCCACAAGGCGGAAGAAGAAGGCGTTGCTGTTGCCGAGCTGATTGTAACAGGGCACTGCCATGTGAATTACAACACAGTTCCTTCGGTTTTACACACACCCTGAGGTTTCCAGCGTGGGACTCACCGAAGCAGAAGCCAAGGCCCAAGGAATTGACATAGCTGTTGGCAAATTTTCATTCGCTGCAAACGGAAGAGCAAAAGCAAAAGGAACCACCGAGGGTTTCGTAAAAATTATCGCCGACAAAAGAACCGACCGTATTATTGGAGGCCACATTGTTGGCGCAAACTCGTCAGAACTTTTAGGTGAAATTATTGTGACAATGGAATTTGGTGGTTCGAGTGAAGACTTAGCGCGAAGCTTTCATTCGCACCCAACCATGAGTGAAGTCATTCGCGAAGCGGCGCTGAACGTCGACGGCCGAGCCCGCCAGGGGTAATTTCAGCTGAAATTGCTGCTCATATTGCTAGTGTCTGACGTTTAAAAAATTTTCTAGTGAGCAATAGTTTGGATCAACTCCTGCGGATCGAAATGTTTCACGGATCATTTTGTTTTTTTGTGCTAATGCGGTCAAATATCCAGGAAAACCATAAATCGAAAATGGCTTCACAGATTTTCCATCATAGCTGTTTAACTTAAGCGCCAAGAACTCAGGGAACGTTTTTGTGTAAGCAGTCGCCCAAATACTTGGCAAAGCTTTCCGGCGTTTAATTTTATCAGCTTTTGACTTAGCATCTGCAGTTGCTTTGATATTAGAAGACATCACTGTGAGACGAGCCTCTTTGACTAAGTCTTTTGTATCAATAAAGTTAAAATGGGCATCAGTTAAATTGTATTTCTGAGACTTTGTTTGCCGGTTTCCCTCTATCCGTTGATCTAGATATTTAGCAAATGCATTCATAGCAGTACCAATTCCAGAATTGTAACCAGCAAGCACAATCATTGTATTAAAGTTATGTAAATTAACGTTTTTCATTCCAAGAAGTTCCAGTTTTCGTTTTATATCTAGCTCTTTCATTTTTCCTTGCAGATTATCGTCTGCGGTACCCTTGGCCAAAACCATTTGTCCGGCCTCGCCAAGCATTTCTTCTCCAGCAACATAACTAATTCCAGAAACATATTTAGTATTATAACGAGTCAAAATAGCTGAATAAACCAAATTTCGTAGCGGGTTTTCAACTGGCCACATCAACGAACACCGAGCACTAGAATCAGCTTTTACAGGAGCAATCAACGATTTGTTTTTCATCACTCGGGCACAGGGGCCAGTCGGATGAGCAGCTGCAGCTTGATTCATTTGATCAATATACTTCGGGTAAATAGAATTTACTTGTTCAATTGCTGAAC
>JAYUTU010000113.1:0-2811 GCA_043754975.1 Bdellovibrionales bacterium
CAGCTGCGGGTTGAGTTGAAGTCGTGTACGCGTGAGTGAAACGAATTCCCTCTTTGCACAGCATATTCAGTCCGGAGGCCGTATTTTGTTTATCGTCACCGCATGAGAATGTATTAAAACCGAGACGATCTATAGCCAGAATCACGAATGAGGGATTTTTATTTCTCTGGCAGCTTGCTAAAGACAAAAGTCCTGCGAATAGCGCGGCACAAGAAATCCAGACCTTAATTAAAGACAGTTTTGACGGCTTCATGAACAAAATCCATACTGGTGGAAACGACACTTAAAGTAAAGAGGAGCTTACCATGTTTGCTGAAAAAATTTTTGCCATTGCTCATTATGCCGACCAAGTAGTTTTAGTAGTCCTCATCATCATGAGTGTTATCTCGGTGGGAATGATTTTCGAACGACTTATGGCGCTGAAAAAAATCTCAGAGGAAAGTTTGCGAATCCGGTTACGGATAAAACTGGCATTGCAGACAAATTCTTTACAAGATTTTGAAGATTTAGCAAAAGATCCAATTTCGATCGAGGGGCGAGCAGCAGCGCAGTCTATTAAGCATTTAAAAGAAACTGGATTAAAGGGTTTCGAGGAAGTTTTTAACACATTTATTTTAATTGAAAAACCTGATCTAGAAAAATATTTGGCAGTTCTTGCAACAATTGCGTCAAACGCTCCATTTATCGGTTTATTAGGAACAGTGCTAGGAATCATGAAAGCATTTAACGATTTGGCGCAGGCAACTGATGCTGGTCAACAAACTGTCATGGCTGGTATTTCAGTAGCGCTTGTTGCAACAGCGGCTGGATTATTTGTCGCGATTCCGGCTGGAATTTTCTATAACTATTTTACCCGCAAAGTTAAAGGAATTCTTGGTAGTCTTGAAAGTGTCAAAGAGTTAGGGATTGCATACGGTAAAAAGAAGGGCCTTTAATTATGGCTTTTAAATCAGATTCAGGCGATGACATTATCGCCGAAATTAATATTGTACCGATGGTCGATGTTATTCTCGTTGTATTAATTATTTTCATGGTGACTGCGCCTATGATTATGAAGCCATCAATCAATATCAATTTGCCAAAGGCCGCAACTGGCGAGGCCACCGTGCCCAGTAAGCTAAATATTACCCTGACCGCAGATGGAAAAATAAATTTGGATGGTAAGATAGTCGATGATACCGAAGTTCTTAACGTAGCTACGCAAGAAGTGAAAAAGAATCCAGATATTCAGGCCATTATTGCTGCTGACAAAGACGTTCCGCATGGTCGAGTTGTCTCGGTTTTAGATATCGTCAAAGGCTCTGGCGTTAAAAAATTCGCGATCAGTATTGATAAAAAGTAAGACGTAAGGCGGGTTTGTCTCAAATCAGTCCGCCATTGGTCCTAAATAACGGTGCTCGCTCATCCGATAAAAATGGGTGAGCTTTTTTTGGCAGCAAAACAAAACAATTATACTATTTTTTGTACTTCTAACCGGAATTACAGCGCTGAGTTTCATCGATGATGAACCTGAAGCAAAAGTAAAAAGCCTGACCCAACTGCTTGCGGAACCCCTTGAATTGAAGCGTTCGTTGGCAAAGGAGCGTACTCCAGCGTCAGATCTGCAATATCCAGGGAGCCAACCAGGTACTCAAGCGGATATACGAGCCCAGCAGAAAATGGAATTAAATATTTTTTGTAAACCCCAGGGACTGGTCGTGAAATCCAAAATGCACTTAGTATCGTTAGAGCTTTCCAGCTGCGCCGATTTAAAAGACAAGCATCAGTTGTGGGTACGGAACGATACGAATGGATTCAAAGCCCACGTTTTTAAAATGGAAATGGGAAAGTTCAAAACAGATTTTATTCAGCTCAAGCAAGGCAGTAATAATGTTATTCTTGAGGGAGTCCTAAAAGATGGGCAAAAGATTGAACAAACGCTCGAAATAATATCAGGATCCTAACTCACGGCAATAAATTGCGATCATTTCACAGCTGAGATCCAGCAAAATCGTAGACATGAAATGCGTCATTACTTAAGGTCAGGGAATTGTGATGACTGAGACCAATGTAACGCCAAGCGGCTTTAAAAATAGATCCGATCTGCACGTCGAACGAAAAATTTGGCACGTATCCGCTGTGTTTTTTATTTTTTTTTGTTGGGTAACAATTCCATATTTCTGGCTTTCGATTTCATTACTCACTTTAGCTTGGGTGCTTTTTATACCAGTTGATATTTTGCGGCAAAAAAATCCTGATTTAAATCTGAAACTGACTCGCCTTATGCGTCCAATAATGCGCAGTTCTGAGCTAAATCGCTTGGCAGGCACAACTTATTTACTGACGGGTGTATTGTTAATTGCGCTGATTTTTAATTCAGGAGTTGTTGCATTAAGCTTATTGTATTTAGCTTTTGCTGACCCCATCGCCAGTTATATCGGCATAAAATATGGCAAGGACAAAATTTTTGGCCACAAGTCTGTTCAAGGGTTTGTCGCAGCATTTGTTGTTTGTGCGCTATTGACGGCTCTTTTTCTAACGTACCACCGAGTTCCCCAACAGGTGCTGATCATGAGCTTGCTCGGCGGCCTGGTCGGAGCATTCGCTGAGCTTATTCCAGTGGGTAAAATCGATGATAACTTTTCAATGCCTGTCCTGAGTAGCATTGGTTTAACAATTTTATTTTATTTCTTTGGATTTTTCTCATATTTTAATTAGTCTCTCGGCATGACAGATCCAAACGTTTCTACTGAAGGTTATTCGAAAAGCGGCAGGAAATTAGGAATGTATATTTATATACTTCCAAACTTAGTGACGACTGCAAATTTATTT
>JAYUTU010000114.1:0-2807 GCA_043754975.1 Bdellovibrionales bacterium
CAGCGTTTAAACTTCGTAGTACATAAAATGAATTTGTTGAATTTAAAACTGGTGAATAAGTTAAATAGTCTTCTGTTAGCATCAAGACCTCAGCTGCAGATCTGGCTTGAACTTTATAAGACAGACGCATGTCAACAGTGGTCCATTGCGGACCCAATGTTCGGCGAATATTTCCGATGGGACAGGATTTTGGTAAACTATTGGCAATTGCGGTTGGGTCCTCGCCGTCAAGACTATCGATCCATCGGGGGCCTGGGACAGATTTTTTGCTGCAGGTGGATCCACAATTACAGTGAGTGATATTGCTGTCCGTGCACGAAGTAAATTGATTTCCAACAGGACTTGATAGCGCCTGTCCGCCGCTTGATGACGTTTCACAGCCCAGGTTTCCTGCTCCACACATCGCAGCTAAGACGCCTAAACTAGTAGTCAAGTAGCCGCTCAAGGCATATGCGGCAGTTCCACCTGTTGCAATAATTAAAACAAAAAATACAAAAATGGAAAATAAACTTCCAAAAAAACCGCCCTTACCGCTTTTGCATGCCTTGCATGAGCAAAGATAACATGGCGGCGGTTTAAAATAGACCTTCGGTTTAATTTCTCGGATCGCTTCGGGGTTCAGCGGCGAGATAAATGTAGCCCACACGGCGGGATTTGATCCTAAGTCAGGTTTTTTTCCAGGTAAGTAACTTAAATTTCCAGCCACATCGACAGTCGCTGCCATGTACTTTAGTTCGCAGCCCCACAGCCGGTTCAGGATCGAATTGTCATTAACTCCGACGGTGTAGTGATATTGATATTCAACTGAATTTGTAAATAGATCTTTTTTGACTTCAACACGGTCAGGCTGTTGGCCACAGAATTTTAACGATTCGCAGGGCACCCAACCTAAATCCCCTGGCCGCCAGTCATAATTAATTTTAACATGGCTTCCGTCGGAATAATTATAACTCCCCTTGGGACACCAGCCACCACCAGCAACCTCAGCTGCTAACCATTGGGTTGAGGTATCGATGCAAACGGGAACAGCACCAGGTTCTTTATCTAAATTTTTGACTCGAAATTTAACAAAGAAATTAGTAATTTGCTGATTGTTTTGCGAACACAAATTGCGATCACGTCCTAAGTTAGGAGTGGCTGCATTATAATTTGTAAAAATGGGTGCCAAGGGATGAGTATCGCGCATACCTAGCGAATGCTTGCTACTCATATTTACAGTCACTTCACGCAGCTGAGAAGAATTAAAAGTGGGGATTCCATTGACAGCGTAGATGGCGGCGTCGAAGTCTGCAAAGTCGATTACGTTCTGTAGCTTATTTGCATATTCATAATCTGCGTAGTTTTCACAGGTCTGAATCAAGACATTGGTATTTGCATCGATCACTCGGGATTGCAAAGTGACTTTAATTCCTAAATCCTCCCGCATCCAAGATGGGAACTGTGCCATAATAACTTTGTTGTATGAGTACGGAAAATATTTAGTGACCGCAGTGCCTGTCACGACATCTTTTTCAGGATACTGGCTGGCAGGCATTGGAAAAAACGGAGTTAAATCAGCGACCAGATTTTTATCAGCAATACGGTAAAGACTTAAATGTAATTTTGTCTCAGTCTTGTAGCGCTGATTTGCACTTCCAACGGAAGTGCTGTTTGCAAGGTCTTCAAAAGGTGGAATTAATTCCGGCGGAAGATTTTTTAAGCCACCGGATTGTTTGTAATCGTTATTGTATAAATCGGCTAAATAGCCCATGTAAGAATTTGCTAACAGGGGCATTCGTGATTCAGTCCCATTATTTTTTATTGTCAGCTGCGGGTCGATAATTGCGGGCCCGCGTTTTATATATAAATTTGTGTCGCCAACTGGCAGAACATCTTCGAAACGACTTTTCAGTGAAACTGGCATCGTGAAAACTGGTCGTCCTAATCCACTACCTGATTCTGAGTAAATGGTGCTGAAAACAGGCTGTAAAAAATCATTGGATACATTAGGGTCCAATTTCTGACTGCTGATAATCGAAAATATTTTCTTGTTATGAAGTTCACAAATATTATTTCGTGCTAAACGTTTAGATGACGTTTCTAATTTATAATAAGACGAGTATGTGGCAAAAATCACAATGGCGATAATCGCGAGCGCTATTATGCTTTCAAGTATGGAAAACCCAGATTGGCTTTTCCGATTAAAACAACTAGGCATTGACATAAAAACAGTTTGCATTACCCTAATTTTACATGGCAACTAAAAAGAAAATTAGCAAATTTCATCCTGCTGCGGGAATTTCCCTGATAGAGCTGTTAGTTGGTCTAGGGATTTCAACTGTGGTTATATTGGCTTGTTACGATATTGTTAACAAATCTTCACAAAACTACGCAACTATAGCCGCTGCCAGTGAAAATATTGTTGAAACCCTTGAAGCGTCGACAGCTTTAAAGCGTAAAATAAGTTTTGCTGTGAACTTGGTTTCTGAGCCTGGACCCATCGCTAACAACTTGAGGCTAACAAAAAGCCAAATCATTAGTTATGATTTGGCAGCATGGGTACCAACAACTGGGGATGGGCGAGTGGACTTGGTTTTTTCAGGTTTTATTGATTCCTTGAAAAGTAATTACCCTGTTTTGCCGGCGCGGTTTGATCGGTTTGTTCCTATGGCAATTTATTTTCAGCGGCCAACTGTCAACAAGTTTGGTGTGATTTACATGACCCTCGGTAATGCGGACACCACTTTTCTTCGGCCGCGGGATGCAAATTTTATTTTTCGACAAATTGTCGATTTCAAAATAAAAAATATCGACATAACAAACTCAAG
>JAYUTU010000115.1:0-2804 GCA_043754975.1 Bdellovibrionales bacterium
GGACCTGACTTCTGAGGGCATTATGAATGCACAAAATCTTGAAGATTTTTTAGCTAGCAATAACAAATTTTATGGTAAAAAAATATCGATCGAAGCTGCAAAACTAAATATCACCGAAGCCTTCAAGTTTTTGTCTGAGGAAAGTGGAATTAATATGATCATCGACGACGAAGTTGCTGGTGATATTACGTTAAAACTACGACAAGTTCCTTGGGATCAGGCCTTTGTTTTAATTCTTAAATCAAAAAAGTTAGGCTACAAGCGCCAGGGTAATGTTATTCGTATTGGCTCGGTAGCAACACTTGTGCGCGAAGAAGAAGATGCAATTAAATTAAAGGATGCGCGCACTAACAATGAGCCCCTCACGGTTCGACGTTTTTTCATTGGCTACGCCGACATCCCAGATCTAGAAAAAAAGATTAAGGATTTTTTATCCAGCACCACAGTCTCTCCCACCGGCGCCCTTATTGCATCGCCACCTCGTGGAAAAGTTCTTTCGGATACGCGGACAAGCTCCCTAATTGTCACTGAAACCGCATTGAATATATCAAAGATTGAAAAACTAATTGCTGCTTTGGATTCGCAGCCTCAGCAGGTGCTTATCGAGGGCAAAGTTGTCGAAGTCGGAGAAAAATTCATCCGTAGCATGGGCGTTAACTGGAGCACTCCACTAGCAGGTGCAGCAGACGCGTCACCAGTCGGAAATTTCATCCGGCCCTCTCTAGCATTTAATCCAGGTGTTGGAACCGGATCCTTATTTAATCCCACGGTAGGAATTGGGATTCCAGGTCGTCCAGGAGATTTCGGTAATTTAACTGCAACACTATCGTTAGGTGAAAAAGACGATAAATTACGGGTCCTATCAGCACCTCGCATTTCTGTTTTATCAAATCAAAAAGCGACTATTTCACAAACGGTTAATGTCCCAGTAGAAAAATCATCAACGCCAAGTGCTGTCGGTGGCGCTCCAACGGTAACTACCGAATCAGTTCCGGTGGGCGTTAGCCTTGAAGTTACACCCCAAGTCTCTAATGAAGGAACTGTAGTCATGGATTTGACGATCGAGCGTTCATTTCCAGGCACTAACAGAGCCTCAGACATCGAAAAACGAAATGCAAAAACAAAAGTTATCGTGCGCAGCGGACAGACAGCAGTTATCGGCGGAATTTTCCAAGCAGAAGCATTCGAATCGACGGCGGGAATTCCATTTCTGAAAGATATCCCAGTATTCGGATTACTCTTTAAGGGTCAGCAAAAATCTAAAAACAAAAATGAGTTAGTGATTTTCGTAACTCCGCGAATTTTAAAACCAGTGCAGGGAGATGTACCTACAGAAACAAAAATGGAATAGGCCTTAAATCATATGGGCTGTCAGAAACTGGCAGCTACTATTTTTCAGATTACTATAGGAGTAACTGGTATTCGAAGCCATTTCCAGCTTATCCCCTGGGCGCAGTACAAACTGAGTTCCAGATAAATTAAAAATAAGCTCGCCCTCAAGCACTTGTATTGTCTCGCGCATATTCGTACGCATATTGGCCATCTTACGCCCGGGCTCAACAGTGATTTCAGTGCCGTCTAGCCCTTCAGCTTGAAACAACTGTAGAATGATTTCCTTTTTAGGGTCTAACTGGGCAGTCCAACGAGTTATTTTCATAATATATCCTCTGGGTCTTACTTTGAGACATAAATAATTTAAAGTCATCACTGCAAATCGTCGATAAAAAACTATCGGAGGCAGCTTGAAGAAACACACTGCGGATACGACCTCGCAAAACTTGAATGAGATTCTCAATTACTTAGAAAAAAGGCCTCTGTATAAATTTACTTTTAATGACGAGACTCTTGAAGTGATGCAGTCCGAAGACAACAAAAAAATTCAAATTAAAAAACAAGATATAGAAAAAGTTTTATCTCGCCAGGATTTAGACGGTTCTTCATTCTTACAAATCAATTTTAATAATGGTGCAAAAATCCTTATTACTCACTCGTTGATAGGTTTTAAACCGCATGAAATGATGGGCTTTGATTCAGCTCGTATTCCTCGTGTGGTAACAACAGTTGATCTAGTTAGTGTCTCGAAAGCGATAGAGCAGTTGTTTGATTCTGACGAAACGCCCGACTCTCGTGCAGAAATTGAAGTTTTGAAAAAAGTATATCAAAGTATTATGATTGGCGCCGAGACCATTGGGTTTCAAATGGCTTACGAAAAAAAGTGGTTCTCTAGCATAATGCTGAACCCGGTAGCAGCAGCTGCCTAATAACAGATACTTTTAGCATAGAATTGTCTTAACATTCAGCTGTTCAAGTAAAAAATAAAATATACATTGACCCAAATTCTAAAAAAAGAGAATTAATCACACACAAATATTTTTTGGGGGCATAGCTCAGCTGGGAGAGCATCTGATTTGCATTCAGAAGGTCGCAGGTTCGATCCCTGTTGCCTCCACCAAACTTTGGTACTTTTTTTAAAATAAATTAAAAAAAGTATTGACCGAGGAAATCGTTTTATATAGAACAGACTTCCTTACATAGGTTCTTTGAAAACTGAATAGCTGAAAAGATTTTAGATTAAGTCGTAGTGCTTAATTGTAACTACGCAAATTTTAAACAAAATAGAGTATTATTAAATTTTACAGTTTATAACTGGAGAGTTTGATTCTGGCTCAGAACAAACGCTGGCGGCGTGCCTAATACATGCAAGTCAAACGGGTAGCAATACTAGTGGCGCACGGGTGAGGAATACATGGGTAATCTGCCCTCGAGTTGGGGATAACCAGTCGAAAGATTGGCTAATACCGGAT
>JAYUTU010000116.1:0-2800 GCA_043754975.1 Bdellovibrionales bacterium
TTATCACTTTGCTCACTTCGCGTCGAATGCTGGCACACATCCTGCCTTATATATCTGTATGTGGCGCCGTAAAATGTCGGTGCCTAAAAACATCGAGGGGGATGAAATGAAACAAGGACTTGGACAAACTCAAATTCAGACGCGATCAAAAAACTCTAGAAACAAAAAAACTCAGCACAAAAACTGTAGAGCATGCGGCAGCAAAAATCTGCTAACCGCTGGGCCTGATCAGTTCTGTTGTGAATGTGATTGGAACACATGTTTTGAATATGTCGCCAAAGGCTACATGAATAACCTGATGTACGCTTATAGCGAGCATTTTCCAAAGAAAAAGCTAGCAACTTTAAAAATTGTTGAGCTTCCAAAGGGCAATGCTCCGATTGTCCCAGACACTACGACTACGGTCACGACAGACGCTGATAAAAAGAAGTCAGCTTAATTTTATAAACCAAATGGAGAACCTTTATGAACCAAGCAATCAATCACATTAAACTAAAACATGAAATTACAATTCAGCCCATTACAATCGTAGATACGTTATCGAAAGATGATACCTACTTCAAAGATAAATCGTTTTTTGCAAAAGTATTCGATACTATTTTTGAAAAGCCAGATCTTAGCTATGAACAGTGGCAGCGTCTTGAATCAAAGCCGCGACTTAGTCCAACTTCTGAATATGTAAAATACTACTCCGGTGGAGGTTTAAAGTGAGAAATAAACTTTTAGCCTCAAGGATGAAGTATTTGTTATCCGCGATCAAAAATTTACGAAATTTAATCTCAACAAAAGAGATGGCTTCAAATCAACTGATCCTAAAACAATTTGAATTGGTCGAATGGCAACTTCAGAAAATGGAGGAAATCTATGCAGCAGCAAACGAGAACAGATCAGCTTCATAAGACTCGATTACTGGCGATTCAAGCAAGCTACAAAGTGCTTATTGAAACGATTTCTTTAGAGGAGCTTGAAGTCAACAAGGTGCTTCGCGCGGAAATCCGAAAAATTAGACGGCAAATCCAAATGATTGAAGAAATGAACCAAAGTTTTGAATATTAAAGTACCTGCATTTGCAGGATAGAAAAATATCTAGCCTCGTGTTTGAAACAGTTTTTAAAAGGGGAATAAAAAATGAATCAAATGAGATTTGAAATCTTCAGAGGCCGAGAATTAAATGGCAATTTAACCCAGCTTAGACTTTGCGGTTATGCATTTCAAAACGAAGGTGAAAGTTACTATAAGATTAAACTTTTCACACTTAATGATCAGACATTCTACATGTCTAAAAATATGGGTACAGGGTATACGCTTTTTGCAAAAATTGTGGTTCACGATGACGGTAAAACAACTTTTCAAAATCCAGTCGGATTCGCAAAAGTAATGGATCATATCAGAACCCACATTTATGTGAAATTTTCTGACCTTGGATCGCACATGTATATGAGTCTTTATCCTTCTGGAAAAGATTTGGCTGCATAAGACAAAAATTCAGGCACTAAAAATTAATAGCCACGCTCGATCTCAAATTTAATTTACGGAGAACAGAGCATGTTAAATAAACTAAATCTTTTAGGCATTGCCATTTATTTTCTGATCCCAGTCATTGCTCAGGCATCGGTTGAATCCTCGATGCTTGAGCTTCAATCGAAATTGCTTGGCACTTTCTTGCCGATTGCAAGTGTGCTGGGACTAATTTTCGCAGGACTATCTTATTTGGTGGGCTCACCAAATGCGCGTAGTTATCTTGGATACGCCATTCTAGGTGCGGTCGTCGGATTTGGCGCTGAAAGTTTTGTGACACTTATTAAAAGCATCGTGCATTAAGGACAGTGTGCCTTAAGCCATATTAGCAGTCAGTGGGCTTTTGTAGACTTTAAGTCCCTGACTGCTCAGCCACGTCCATTTCTTACATTTCAGAGAGGATAAATATGCTTGAAGTATCACAGGTCAATCGAAGTCTAGATCGGAAGACAACCATTCTTTGTCTAGAGCTTATCGACATTTTTATTATTGTCATGTCAGCCTCAGTTCTAAATTTATTTTTTGGCCAAACAGGGCTTAAAACTTATTTGGTTTATTTACCAACTCTTGTACTTGCAATCACCATGATACTTACAAAGCGCGGAAAGCCCGATAATTTTTTACTGCATTATCTTCGCTATCAACTAAAGCCGAAACACCTTACGTGTTTTGGCAAAGGCCCGGAAATTTATATTTATTCCCGAGCCGTTTTTAAAAAAAGAGGCCTTTTATGAAATTACAAAATAATTTAGTGTCTGCATTTCAGCTTTGGGGTATCGAGGATGGGATCACTCTTTTTCAAGAAGGTTCATTTGGCTTTGCATTTAAAATTAAGCCCATCGACATTTCATGCTATTCTGACGACTCGATCAACCAGATTCGTAATCGGCTAAAAACATTTCTAAACGCACTTCCAAAAAATATCGACATTCAGTTTACGCAGTCTATTGACCGAGGGGGCTCAGCCGATTTTGATAAGCATGAAGCCTTTGCGGAAAACGCTCCGAGCCTGGTTAAAAGTTTAACTCATGAGCGCGCAGAAAAATTTAGAAATCTTGATTTTGTTGGTGATCTGCCCAAGCAAGATATTTTATTTCTGGTCCGAGTGTCGCTTCCGAAAGACCTAGCACCAAAGCGAAGTTTCTTGTCCTATTTTAAAAGTGAAAAAATCATTATGCAAATGCATGAAGACGATTTTAAAAACGCTCTGAAATGGGTAAAGATATTAAAACAAGACATTGAATCAAACTTAATCGCAACGGGCTTAAGTATTACTGAGGTT
>JAYUTU010000117.1:0-6080 GCA_043754975.1 Bdellovibrionales bacterium
GTTCATCAGGCGCGCCAAATTTGTTAACACACCGACATTTTCAGCTCCGTACCAACTTAGAATCTCACGCACTCGAGGGGTCATAAATTCTCCTGTTATTCAACACCACAAACTATGCAAAAATCCCAGCGTTATCAAGACTTTGTAGCTGGCGCCTAGGTAAAAATTGACATTCCTAACACACCTGCTACAAACACACCTATGAAAGTTACATTTGAAGCCACACCAAATCCAGCCACGATGAAATTTAATTTCGGACAGAAAATCACGGATCACTCTGCTGATTTTCCAAACGTTGAAGCAGCAGAGCGCTCGCCTTTAGCTGCCAAAGTTTTTGGCTTCCCGTGGACGTCTTCCGTTTTTGTTGGCGAAGATTTCGTAACAATCACTAAGCAAGATTGGGTCGATTGGGACGTATTGGCCTCGCCACTAGCTGGTTTACTCGGTGAACATATCGACAGCGGCTTACCAGTCATAATTGATTTGGTCGCAGCAAATGATGAATCAGATACAGATTCTGAAATTGTGAAAAAAATAAAGCGCACATTACAAACTGAAATAAAGCCGGTGGTTGCCTTAGACGGCGGCGATGTGGTTTTTGCAAAATACGAAAATAATAATTTATACATTCACATGCGCGGCGCTTGCGCCGGGTGTCCATCGTCACAAGCGACACTAAAAGATGGCATCGAAGTCCGCTTCAAGCAACTGTACCCAGAAATCAACGAAGTCATCGCCGTTTAAAAAACAACACCTACCATACTGAAGTCCACCAACACGCCCCCCTAGTTGCAAAATGCGAGTAGGGCTTACACCACGTCATGGCGTCATTCACTCTGATCATTTCACCACAGAGTGCCGATTACATTCCCATGATATAATAGAACATAAGCGGAGCCACAATCGAGGCATCGCTTTCGACAATAAATTTTGGAGTATCGATACCTAATTTTCCCCAAGTAATTTTCTCATTTGGTACTGCGCCTGAGTACGAACCATATGACGTCGTCGAGTCAGAGATCTGACAAAAGTAACTCCAAAGTGGAACTTCTTTGTGGCCTAAATCTTGTGATAACATGGGCACGACACATATTGGGAAGTCTCCGGCAATACCGCCACCAATTTGGAAAAAACCGACTTTGTTTTTAGTTGCAGTCGCCATGTACCACTCGGCCCAGTAAATCATGTAATCAATACCTGACTTCACAGTGCGGGAATTTTTAATATCACCTTTGATAATATGGCCCGCAAAAATATTTCCAGTCGTTGAGTCTTCCCAGCCTGGAACTATGATTGGCAAATTTTTCTCTGCAGCCGCGAGCAACCACGAATTTTTTGGATCAATTTGGTAATGTTCTTTTAACTTACCCGCTAGTAAAATTTTGTACATGTATTCATGCGGAAAATAACTTTTACCTTCTTTTTCGGCGGTTTGCCATTCTTGCAAAATAACTTTTTCAATGCGGCGAATGGCCTCTTCCTCTGGAATACAGGTGTCTGTGACTCGGTTTAAATGCCGCTCCAATAGTTTTTGTTCATCCTGCGGAGTTAAATCGCGGTAATTGGGAATACGCTCGTAGTGATCATGAGCCACCAAATTATAAATATCTTCCTCTAAATTGGCGCCAGTACACGAAATAGCGTGCACTTTATTTTGTCGAATCATTTCAGCTAGTGAAAGACCTAGCTCTGCCGAGCTCATCGCACCCGCCAACGTCACCAACATTTTACCATTCTGATTCATGAGGTTTTTGTAGCCGATCGCAGCGTCTTTAAGTGCAGCGGCATTGAAGTGGCGGTAATGGTGATCAATAAAATTCGTAATATTCATAGACTCTCCTGAGAAATGAGCGATTCCTGTTTTTGTAGTTTTGTTAATTTATAATTTTTAAACCAATGATAAAATGTGATAGCAAGCACAGCTAATCCGCTGATGAAAATAAAAAATGCCAAGCCGAAAAAAATAACCAAACTCATAAGTTATACCTCATGAATTATAAACGCTTGGATGTTGCGTGATCTGCCTAACCACCCAGGACGCTGCTGCTAAGCCGAAGGCACCCGTGATGAAACTTGCATTTCCATAAATAACCGAACGGTGCGTGCATGAGTGCGGATCAATTTCACCCTGTGGACAAACGCATTTGAACCCAAGGCCTAGATCATATTTTAGCTCGACTGGCTCCATGGGAACTTCGTCTGAATACACGCACGCAATGCCGAAGTTTCCTTTACGGGGGAAATTATATTCCTGACGCAAAATTTTACGAACTGAATGGGCTAACGGGTCCATTTGAGTTTGCGCAAGATCTTTGATTTTAATTTGAGTCGGATCCATTTTAGCAGATGCCCCACCGCTCGTGATGACATTTATTTTCTTCTGCTGACATTCATTTAATAAAAATGTTTTTGCAGTTAAATTATCGATAGCATCCACGATGAAATCAGGATTTAGTCCTAGGATCTCTTCAGACGTGTCTTTGTTATAAAATTTTGTGATGACCTGAACATTCGCTTGCGGATTTATTTTTTTCAGGCGCTCACCCATAACCACTGCTTTTTTTTGTCCCACAAGCCCTTGCAAGGCATGCAGCTGGCGATTTGCATTGGTAATGCAAATCTCATCAAAATCGATTACGGTGAGTTTACCAACTCCTGACCGCGCCAGCGACTCGGCGGCCCAGGAACCAACTCCGCCAAGCCCGATGATCATCACATGGGAATTGAAAAGTTTTTTCATCATATCATCGCCAACTAACCTGCCCATGCGGTCAAAGCGCCGATGCAAGGTGTACGTATCTTCTTTAATTTCAAAGGGCTTGCCTGAATTTTTGGGCTCGATATTTAAGCTGCTCATAGGGGTCAAAAACTAACAGATCTAAGGCATCCTGAAAAGCCTTTTAAAGTTACTCGTAGAGATTTCCAAAACCTCAAGAACACTCAAATTCCGCAGGCGGGCTATTTTTTCAGCTATTATTCTAATAGAAGTTGAATTATTCAGCCCTGGCCACCCCACAGGCGCTTGGTCCGGCGAATCGCTCTCAATCAGCAGATATTCTAATGGCATTTTTTCCACGCAGTCATGTAGCTTTTTGTTTTTGTCATAGGTCACAGCACCACCGACAGAAATAAGAAAGCCGCGATCAATATATTTTTTAGCTGTATCAAAACTTCCAGTAAATGCATGAGCCAGGCCGCCCTCTGGCGGGCGCCCCCAAATGTCGATAACTTGCAGTGCCTTATCGTGGGCTTGCACGATATGCAAAATTATCGGCTTTTTAAATGCTTTTGCTAACTCAAGTTGGTCAGCAAAAAAATCTATCTGCTGAGTCATGGAATCCTTCATGATATGAGGTCTAAAATCTAAGCCACATTCTCCAAGGGCCAAAGCAGCAGGCAACTCTTTAGCCAACAGATCCAGTGCGGCATCACAGGCGTCCTCGTCATGAGCAGCTACAAAATAAGGATGTAAACCAAAACTAAGTCCAAAGTGCTGCGGATACAATTTTTTCAAATTTTTTTGTTTTTCCCACTCGTCAGGGTTAACTCCACCCTGAAGAAAATAACTGACGTCGTGGGAAATAGCGACCGCAAGATTTTTCTGAAGTTCTTCTAGCGTCAGATTCCATCTTGAATCAGACCAATGGCTGTGAGCATCGACAAACATGGCTTAACCTTAAGCCAAATTATTTTTTTAACAAGACCAATGTCAGCGTGGTGCGCAGCACCCAGCACAGATTGCTGGCTTATCTGGACTCCAAGGTTTTGTTAAATAACCCGATAACTTCCTATGCATAAGGAGATTCATCGGATGAAAAAAGATGTGCTAAAAATGAGGATCGAAATTTCTACGGACACAGGCTCGATACTACGACCGATTGCACTGAGGTTGGGGGCACCAACTGCAGCCCAAGCCGATGCCCTGCCACATGCTCCTTTTAAATACTACACCGACGCCATCATCGGACTTTGCTTCCATCAAATGACCGATTTCAAATTTGTTGACCCCAATGACAAACTTTTTGCGGAGAATGCCTATAAAGCACTGAATCCCTACACAGAACTTTACCGTAAATCTGCACCGCGCGTGCAGTCTATTTTAAAATCACAGAAAGAAAAAAATCTAAAAATTGAAAATTTTGAAAAAAATATGACTGATTTATGGCAACACATGTTCCTTAAAAATTCGGTCGATTTTGCAAAAGTGCAAAACGCGCTCGATTTGGTTTCTGATTTTGAAAATCATCTGGGCATGCCTTTTTTGTATAATTTTTCACTTACTTTCAGCGAGCGTTTCCAAACAAAATTAACTGCTTTTTATTCTTTTTTATTTCATATACGTTCGGTTATTGCGATTGATCATAATGCTTACGTTGAGGATTCATCTATCGATAGCGTCAAATGTGATTCGATTTCGGATTACCTACCAAAATCAGACTATACGACCAATGATGCTTTACTTTTTTGGCACTTTAAAAAACTGACGACTCCGTTTGTTGGCCATAAAGACAAAGACGTGCGTTTAGAAAAATTATTAGTTCAGCCTTTAGAAAAATATTTTAATCAGTACAATCACAATGCGTGCTGTTTAATAAATAATTTACCGCCATCATTCTTGACTAATTTGGCGCCAGTAGCCCTGGAAGAAGCCCTGCACCAAGTGCAGATGGATTGGTTGCTGGGCTCGCCGTCCGGCATGCTGTTTAAAATGCGTGAGGAATTGTTTGGTCTTATCGAGGGCTATGACAAAGTATTTTGGCCCGAGGCTCTTAATCTGCCGACGAAATCACAATCCAAGTTGCAACTTGGGTTTCAGATTACAACCCAAGATCTTAATCAGGAACCACAGGCCGCTTAATCCACTTTTTGTAAACAAATACCAAAGTGGCAATGACAAGCAGACACAGAACAACGATCTTGAACTGTTTTAAAAATCCAAGAATGGTTTCTCCGTAATGTGCCAACAGTAATATTTGCGTTGGCACTGAAATCAAAGCCGCAATACCGTCGATGAGCGCAAATTTCCAAATTGGGAATTTGAGCATCCCACAGGCTAGATGTCCGGGAAATCGAATCCCAGGAGTAAATCTAAAAATACCGCAGGCGTAAGCGCCGTATTTTATTGTCCAGGCTTCAATACGTTGGCGGTTTTCTTCAGACAGAACAGCGCGAATAGGTTTCCACTCGAAAACTTGCCGGCCAAAAAGCCGGCCGATTCCATAAATGACGAAGTCAGCACCAAAAACGGCAAAAAAGGCAACAACTGCAGCTGTCTTTGCATGCACAAACGGCGCACCGGGGAACGGGGGTGGATACTTGTCAGGGTGGGCGCCCATGTACGCTAAAATTCCAACGCTAACTAATGTTGCTTCCTCTGGAAATGGCAAACCCACAGCGGACAAAAACATCATACCGATCAAAAATACGTACACCCACGTCGGCTCGTAAGCGTAAGGAATTAAACATGTCAGAGTATCTTTGCTGTTCATCAAACAATCGACGAGCGAAACATTCATTTCATTATCATGAAGAAGAAAGCCAGCAATGTTAAGCTCTTGAAATAGATCGGAACAGTGTGCTAACAGTCTTTATGGCTGAAATTGTAGGCGCTCAAATTGGATCTCACGGTTTTGAATACGGCGTAAAACATTTTCTAAACCCTAAGTCTGGTTCTATTTCTGAAATCGTTTCCAGTGTTTTACAAATCGAGAGGGACCAGGCTCTGTTTCTGCTTGGTCTTGGCTCGATCTATATCGACAACGTCAGACAAACTGAGGATGTAGTTACACAAAACAATAAGTTATTTCGTGTGCACACAAAACCCAGACGGCATCCGACAGACCATCCCTGGAGTGAGTTAATTGTTTTTGAGGATTCCGATTTTTTAGTTTTAAATAAGCCTGCAGGCATTCCAAGTCATGCCTCAGTTGACAATCGTATTGATAATTCTCTTCATCAGGTTGAGCTTGCGCGTAATTTAAAACTACTGATCACGCACCGTTTGGATACTTTGACCGAAGGCCTTATCGTCTACGGAAAAACAACTCGTTTTGTAAATAAATTTAATTTGCAAATCCAAA
>JAYUTU010000118.1:0-2793 GCA_043754975.1 Bdellovibrionales bacterium
ATACAACTTTAAACAGCGTTCTAGTTAAGAGATACCCTACCCAGGTATCTATAGTCAGGCAAATCCCACTGTGTCATCATTAATGCTGCAATTTGTATAACTAAATCGAAAGCTGATACTAATTAAAAATTAAATCTTTGACTAATACCCAGCAGGGGTATTACCTGCTCACCAAGGAGACTTTATGGCAACGGCTGATCCGCGACGAACTGAAAAGCATACAAGCGCAAAACATCAAACGGCTCATGACCACAGCTCTGAGCTAAGACGCCTCAGCCGCATTAAAGGCCAAGTTGAAGGCGTAGAAAGAATGATAACAGAACACCGATACTGCCCAGATATCGTCATACAAATAAAAGCCATTCGTTCGGCGCTTCGAAGTTTAGAAGCCAATATAATCGAAGGGCATATGAAGCACTGTGTGAAGGATGCCATAAAAAGTAAAGATCCCACAGTCATACAAGAAAAAATAGACGAAATATTAATGCTCATGAAGGGGCAAAACTAAACTTTAATAATTAATTATGTGCTTTCTAAAAGAGGGTGCACAAACCAAAAAGGAGATAAAAATGAAGACAGTATTAACTTTCGTAGGCTCGCTTTTAATTGCAGGGTCGGTATTAGCAGATGCAAGTGCAACAGCTGTATCAAAAGCTAAGGCTATCGAGTTAGCAGCTCACCGAGTTGACCGGTTGGTAACGTTGAAAAAGATTGACGCTACTTTCACAACTAAAATGGAAAAGTTAGAAGTTTCAGTTATCGAGAACCAAGCTCCAGTTTATTACAAAGTACGCATTTCTCAAACAAAACCTATGAAAGGGAACCCGCTTCAAGTTGATCTTTCATTCGACGTTAATGGAAAGCCTTTGGCATTTCAACTTATCGCAGGTGGCGCTCCCGGCGCTGACATGGGTTGGTCGGGGAAAAGTGCTGGCGAGTTAGTTGAAAGTGCACTTCACTATATTTTGGAAAACGCTACTGCTGGTAAAGTTTCACTATTTGATAAAGATGCAACTAGCTTAACTTTGTCAAAAGCTTCACACAAAGAAAAAACAGTAGCGCAAGCTGCAGTGCTATCGTCTTCAACAACTGAAAAGTTAAATATCAAAGTAAATCTTGATGGAACATTTGTTTCTGCCGAAGTTGTTCCTTAATTAATAGAGGTATTGATTGAAGCTGTGTAGATTAACTTTATTATTTTTTGGACTTCTAATAGTTGGGTGTAATTACTCAAAAATTAAAAACCAAATAGCTAATGAAAATCAGCGATTTAGTCTTCCAGCTGAAAAAATATCTGAGTTGTCGTATGCTGTTTTAGCGCAGAAAGTTTTTACGCCAAAATGCGTTTCCTGCCACGGGACCTCGGGTAATGTCAGTCTAGAAAACTACGCTGATATTATCCGCTATACAGATCTTATTAAAAAAACTGTTTTTACAGATAGAACAATGCCTAAGCGCGGAGGTCTTTCTGATGAAGAGCTTTCTTATTTATGGAATTGGTTGAAAGCGGGAGCGCCTGAGTTTCCACAAAGTGGCGCCGTAAATCCACCGACTGAGGCGGAGCCGCTGACTGCGACTTTTGCTTCGATTGATAAGCATGTGTTTCAAGTTTCATGCAAAGATTGCCACAACCCCACAGGCACTGGAAAACGAATTGCTCTGGATAAAGAATCATTACTAAATTCGCCTCTTGAACTTATTATTCCAGGAAATCCAGACGAATCAGGATTAATTATAGCGATCGAGCGAGAGGGTAGTAAACGTATGCCTCCAGAAGAAGATGGCTATGCTGCTTTAAAAGAAGAAACAAAAACTATGATGCGAAAATGGATCGAAAATGGCGCTAAAGATTAAATTACAAAGGAACTAGAAATGAAATTAAATTTTAAAAAAACTGTAGCGATGACATATTTAGTTTTATCAACTCCAGTTTTAGCTCTCGCTGAAACATTGGTTTGTGAAGGTGTCGCTAACGACGTCAATGCCAGCGAGAATCCAAAATTTGTAGTTGAAATCCAGCGAGATACTAAAAACCTGATGGTCAAAGAGGGCGTTTTTTATAAGGCCACGATAAAATATTTTTTTTCGACGGGCACTTCTTTTAATGGAATTGATCTTGCTGAGAAAGTTTCTACGCGAGTTAATACTATTACTTACAAAGGATCGTTCGCGGGCACACGAAACTTAGTTTTGAATATCAATGACAGAGGTGACGTTGAAAGTGCAGTGATGAATTATGATTCGAAAATTATTAATCAACCTGTAAGTTGTCAAGTTGCAGGCGCATTACCGAAGCGCCCTGTTTGCACGTCTGCAAATGATGCCAATCGTGATCTAGTTCAGGCTGTGAAAGGTGCAATTGACATTGATGCTATTGAAACAGCAATCGAGTGTGGAGCCACTGTGAATTTGGCTGATAAAAATGGCTGCACTGCAGTTATGTTCGCTATCGAGCCCGCGTGTGGACAGTCGAATTCTTTACCGTACAGATCCCCATTTAGTAAAGTGCCAGCGATCCTAGATGTATTAACAAACAATGGAGCTTTTGTAGCAGTTGCTGATAAAAATGGTGAAACGCCGTTAATGAAGGCTGCAAAGAATGGAGTTTCTGATGTTTACGATACGTTCGTTGGCCTCGAAGCTGACTTTGATGCTCAGGATAAATTTGGCAACACGGCACTGATGTATGCAGTTAAAAGCAAAGATGGCTGGATCACAGAACAAATCTTAGAAGGAAATCCTGACAGAAAGTTGAAAAACAATTCAGGCAAAACGGCTTTTGATCTAGCGGTT
>JAYUTU010000119.1:0-6063 GCA_043754975.1 Bdellovibrionales bacterium
GACGAACCAGCTATCGCTGAAGGTATCCAAGCAATTATTGCTCCGTCTTCAAAAGTAATTCCTATTCAACGTTCCAGTCGACAAAAGATTTCTGGTTCCAGTGCAGAAACCAGTGGCCCTGTAGTTGATAAATTTGAAGTTGTCTGGGCAAAAAATCCGAAAGAGGCAATTCACTACGTGAAGCAGTCATTACTTGATAATAAGCCCTTCGCCATCGGATTCTTTGACGTTCTTTTAGGAAGCGATATCGATGGTATCGAGTTAGTTCGACAAATTCATACTTTCGATCCGCGCATGTATGCTGTTTTCGTGACTGCATATCATGACCGCACTGTGGATTCTATTAATCAGATTTTGGGATCTGATAAATCCGACCGCTGGGATTACATGAATAAGCCCTTCACTGATGGTTCTATTTTACAAAAAGCTAGAAATGCCGTTTCTATGTGGAATTTGAAGCAGCAAAAACAACTCCAAGAGGAACAACTGGCAGAGGCCTCAAACTTATTATTACAAGGCGAGCGTGCAAATACGGTTGCAGCTGTCGGCCGAAGTGTTGCACACGAGTTCGGAAATCTTCTTATGCGAATTATTGGACATGCCGAGATCGCATTAATGAAGGGCGATATTATGACGATGCAAAATTCGCTCAACACGATTTTGAAAGCTGGTGAAACTGCTGCATCTGTGCTGACTAAATTTAAAAAAATGCACAATCCAGAACAAAAAACTGAATTTCAAACAATTTGTATCAACCAAAGTCTGGATGAAGCTGTCGATTTAATGGGACATGAATTTAAAAAGAAAAGTATAAAAGTAACACGCCCTGTATTTCAAAGTTGCATGTTACAGGCAAGCCATCACTCTCTAGTTCAGGTGTTCATGAACTTATTTATCAATGCGACGCACGCAATGCCAGCATCTGGACAGATCGATATATCTGTCTCGAAAGCTGCTAATACGGATACGCCAAATTCTGGTGCGTGGATCGAGGTCCGCATACGGGATCACGGGCCTGGCATTCCAGAGGAAATATTACCATTTGTAATGGATCCATTTTTTACAACAAAGGGACAACAGGGAACTGGGCTTGGCTTAGGAATCTGTAAGGAAATCATTCAATCTGAGCACCAAGGTGAATTTTCTGTTACAAATCATCCTGCTAAGGGATTAGAAATTTTAATTCGATTACCCGAACATCCGGAGGATTCCGATGAAGGAAATTAACATTGATCGCATGGTTGTTTTAGTCGTCGACGATGATGAACAGGTTCGTTCAATTATCAAAGACTACCTTTTGATGTTTGGATTTAAAACAATTATAGAAGCCAAAGACGGGGCCGATGCCTACCGGTATGTTCTAGATACTGTACAAAGAATCGATTTAATTATTTCTGATTGGGAAATGCCTCGCACAGATGGGTTAACGCTATTACGTGCCGTGCGAAAAAATCATGCGCGCCAGAAAACTCCATTTATTATGGTTACAAGCCAGCAATCACAAGAAAAATTAAAGATTACTCATGCAAAACGTCATGCTGTTGACTGCTACATCATTAAACCATTTCGTGCCGATGTTTTGAAAGAGAAAGTGATGTTAGCATTAAAACTATTTGAAGAAAAAAAAGTAGCTTCGTAACTTATATGCACTCAAAAGGGATCGGCTCGTTATTACTAGTAAGTTTAATTGGCTGCACCAGCTCGGCAGCGATTATCACGGAAGAGTTTTCAAATGTTTCACAGAAAGACACTTCTACTGCCATTTGGAATATCGGACTGAGTGAAATTCATCCCACTGTGAAGGTCGATAACTACCAAGTATTATCTGGTGATACTCCAACAGCGGTCACTTTTGATGTCGGCGACGGGTCACACGGCGATTTTAATTCAAGCACCTACGCTAATTTTGGTTCGGTAGTTGGCCTTTTGATAACTATCGACGCGAGCGTTTTTCCGATTTTGAAATTCTCCAATTTTAATTTAGAAGCCGGCTACACTTTGACAAGTGTGAATGGTCCATTAATTATTTATAGCCAATCTGACGTCGTCGTTGATGGGGTTATTCAGTGCAGCGGTGCGAATGGATCACCCGCACTGGGAACCACTGGCGGGGCTGGTGGCGCTGGCCGATGTGGTGGAAATACCGGCGGGGCTGGCGGGAATTTGGCCGCATCTGGCATGGCAGGTGCTCCTGCCACAGGATCAGTTCGCGGCGGTGGCGGCGGCACCTATACTGGTGCAGCACCAGGAGCTGGTGGCGGCGGAGCAGGAACTTTTTCTGGTAATGCTGGCGGTACTGGACAAAGCTCAACGCCTGCAACAAATGCTGGCGGAGTTGCAGGCGCCGCAGTTGCTAATCATGATTTTACCATTTTAACTAGCACTCCTTCTGGCGGCGGCGGATCAGGTTCTGATACTGAAGGCGGTGGCGGTGGCGGCGGTGGTGGAGGAACAGTAATTATTCACGCCGTTGGAAATGTAACTATAACAGCAGCTGGACAGATTCTTGCTCGTGGTGGAAACGGTGGAAGTGCCAACACCGGCGGTGGTGGTGGCGGCGGAGGGGGCGGTTCTGTAAAAATTTTTACTGTTGGCAATTTGACGCTAACTTCTGGAATCGAAGTTGATGTTAATGGTGGCACTGGAACCGTACCTACTCTGGCTAATGCAGGCGATGGAGCGGCAGGAAGCTTTGGTAGAACATGGATTGTATCAACAACTTTTTCTGGCACTGGAAGCGAAAGTCAGTTTTCAAATTTATGGTCTATAGGTGTTTCTAATTTCTCAACTGCCGCGGAAGCAATCGTCAGTAAAAGTTATGATACGCAATCAGATACGACCCAATATCAGTCAATACTGACTAATCCCATCAGCAGTGAAATTGCGGTTGAAGTTGCAGGTAGCACTGATAATTTTGTGACAAATGATTCCGGCTGGCTGCCGGGAAGTCAAATAAATCTATTGAACACCAAACGCTATGTAAAATTTAAAATCACTTTAACGAACACAAGCCCGACTGTCCCGACAAAAATATTTTCCATAGCAATTAATTTGAACTCGGGCCTTTCCGTAGTTGATTCAACCCTTCAGCAAGATTTTAATTTTAAGGGATGTGGACTTATTAGAGTCAGCTCTGGCAGCAGCGCTGGGGTTAGCTCATTATTTGCAGCACTGGGTCTTTTGCTGCTTCCGTTGCTGTTAGCACGGCGATTAAAACTGATCCACACCCAGAAGAAAATTTAAATTTCCTTGAAAACCTTGCTTAAAATCTTTTTGCAAAATTAAATTTCCTGCACCACCAAAAAAGTAACGAATCTTACGATCGGAATTTGAAAAATAATATTTCTTTTCGTAATCAAAATTAAGCTGCTGTAGTTCCTTAGAGAAATTAGCGCCAATCGCAAATACGTCTTTATCAAAACTGTCGTGAGTGTTTTCAGCCCAAGAAACTCGTACACCAGCCATAGACACTGCTTTCACGGATATTACCTTGTTCGTCATTCTTTCAGGGAGGTAACTTGAACGTATTGATACTCCGTAGCGAAAATTTGAGGCTGTATGAGATTTTTCTAAATTTAAAATAGTTTCTGCAATGTCAATACTCGGCTGCAGCGGAAATTTTTCAGGAGGGTTTGGTTTCCATGTTTGCTGAGTGTGACTTGCAGACAGCGCGTAATAGGTTTCTTCGGACGGATGTGTTCTAACTTTTATTTGAAAACTCAACGGGGCTCCGCCATTAAGTAGTATTTTTGATTCTTGGTCTCCAGCGACTGAGGTCATTTTATACATGGGTTGCCATGCAATTCCCTTCGCAGAACCAAAATCCATGCTTTTGGCAGGCGCCGCAACGACAATTGGCGGGGGCTCGGGTTTTGGACTCGCAATGATTTCTAGAACAGGTTTAGCTACACCAGGTGACAAAACTATTTTTTTTAGTGCTGTTAACTGCAGCTGCATTGGCTCCGAGAACAATCCCAATCGACCACTTGAATGGCCGCTTGCAACGCGCCAATAGTATTTCTTATTTTCTGCATTTTTCCACTTATAAGAATTTTTTCTTAAAACTTTTACTAGTAACGGATTGCTAAAATCAGCTGTTTCCGAAACTTCCAACGTATAGATATCTGCCCCAGCAACAAGCGACCATTCGAAGGAAATTTCATACCGATCTGCAGATGCAATAGCTTCTGGAAAAAATAAATTCCAGAAAAGTTTCAGTTTATTTTTAAATTTATATCTACTATTCGGTGAATTTTCATTTGTATCCTTTTTTTCTTCAATCAGCGTAGGTACTTTCAGCTGTGGCGCTTCCAGAAGAATTTCTTGAATAAAAAAATCGCTTTCGTTGGTTGCTGGAACTGAAAAGCCCTCAGAATCAAACCCGGAAACGGACCATTTGTATTCACCTTCGTCAGTAAATTGAAATGATTTTGCCGTCTGAGCGGTCACTTCAGACTGATGAAGTTTATTTTTTTTTGTAATCTCAATTTTATAGTTCTTTATTAACGTATCGCTAGTCCATAAAAATTCTAACGGTTTTGTTCGGTCTACTCGATCCCGAGAAAGCGGATACTTCAAAAATATTTTTGGCGCTTTCCAGACTTCAATGCTTTTAGCTTCTGACAGGCCAGCTGCCGTTGCGAGCCGAAGCTGGTAACTGCCGGGCTGGAAATTGACTTGAGCTACTTGTTGTAAGTCTTTGAGCGGTATTTTAATTTCTGATCGCTGCGGGCCCTGAATAATAATCTCATTCGCCGGGCCAGTCCATTTTAGGTCTACTGAGATTTGATCTGAAAAAATGTAAATGCGCCTTAACGCAGTTTCATCCCAGCGAATGGATTCTATTTTGTTGATAGTCTTTAAATTTAGATCGCTACCAAGTTGCAAGACTTTTGATTTTTCTAGCGGTTGGCTGCCTGATTTCGTTTCGATGGTTCCATTTCCAGATAAAACTTCAAATTCATAGCTGTCTTGATTCTTTCGCATTGAAATTTCTGACCCTGATTCTAGATTAACAATCCAGTCATCCCCTTGAATTGCAGTCTTTGAGCTTGGATTTCTTGCTTTCAGGTCACCTCTGGAAAAGCGCAATCGAATTTCTGCTTTTGCGGAAGGATCGGGCTCCTCTATGGTGACCAGGGTATTTTCAGACAACTGTAATTCAGTTTTGTCCTTCAAATGCAGGCTTGCTGTGCTTTGTGCAAGAGTCAGAATAGAGTCTTGGAAATAGAGAACCTCATTTTCAGCAGCTGGCTCCCAAATTAGACTGTTGCCACCACGTCGTTTCAATTGGTCTTTAGATTTTATGACATATCCAGCTTCACGATTACCAGAAATTTTCTCATTTTTTGAAAATATTGAAATATCGATGACACCGAAATCAATCAATAGCCAACCCATTTCTAGGCCTAAAAGCACGATAATAAAAATAATCCAACGCCTGTCAGATTGGTCGTTTTTCACTGCTACTTTATCGGCATTTTTAACTGTTTTTTTAACGTCCAGTCCAGGTGTCCCAGGACAGAACCAAATCCTAAGTAATCAAAATAGATAGTAATCAGCAGAATAAATTCCAGGACCCATCAAAACAAGTGCAACTAGAACGGCAGCTAAATTGACTGTGTATTCGTTTCCTGGAGGATTATTGGTAATTAAATATCCGCCGCCTTTATGGCCGATAAGGGCTGCAACACTCATTGTGACAATTAAGAAAATGGCTCCAACGCGAGAAAATAAACCAATCGTAATTAAAACTCCGCCCAAAATTTCCGTTACCATCGCCGCGCGAGCTTGAAACGCTGGGAATGGCAGACCTAAACTTTTAAGCCATCCTTCAAAGCCAGCCATGGTCCCAGTTCCGACTATTCCCAGCTTTCCTAGGCCATGAACAACAAAGCAACTTCCGATAAAAAGTCGCAAAATTAAAGCTGCGATATTGAATAACTGAGGAGTGGTATCAACTAAAAATGTTTTCATCAGTTTACGTTCTATGCAATTTTACAAAAAATCAATTATAAATCCTGCTTCAAAAAGGCAAAGTTTTCTAATTAGTTGGGTTCAACT